>VHCC01000090.1 GCA_016882185.1 Candidatus Pelagibacterales bacterium
GTACCAACTCATAAATGAATAGTTTTTGTGTTAATAAATTGCTTGAATACCTAAATATACGAAAAATTTTTGATATCGCCAAATAAATCGGAAAATATTTTTTAAGTGATTGAAAGTCAATGAGTTATGTATATAAACTTTACATAATACATAAGTCATTGATTATCAATTATTACCCAATTGGTTGAAATTTTACTGAAAAAATGCGTTCAATTTGTTCTAAATAAAAAGGGTATTTTTTTGACTCATTTGAAAATGTTTCTAATAAATGAAAATTATGTTTTAGTTTAAGTTGTGTTTGTTTATCAAAATAAAAATCTTCATTTAAGTTATCCAAAAAATCTTCATTATTTTTAAAAAACAATTCTATTCCAATATTTTTTAAATCATTTTCAAATATAATTGAGTTAGGCATAATATGAAATACATTTCCATAAAAAATTGGATTAAAAAATCTTCTTGTTATAGAAAAAGTGAAGTGAAGATAACTTTCAGGATCATTTGAAAAAGGCATTTGAGCTTCCGATACAATTTCAAAATAAGAATTTGTACTGGCTATTTTTCCATTTTCAAATTGTTTTAATGTGTCTTTTATATCAAATTTTTCAGACTCAGGAATTATTCTCAAATTATTTAGTTTTTTTAAATCAACATTTGATAATAACATATTAGAAAAATAATAAGAATGATTTACTTTATTTAGATTCAAAACATCAGCCAATTCATCAAAAGGATAATTGTGAAACGTAATGTTATTATTTTCAATTAAATTATTTTTAATCAAAAAATCAGTAACATAATCTCGATGTGGAGTTCTATTGTAAGAAAAGTGTTTTAATAAAAATTTTCTTTTATCAGTTATATTTATTTTTTTTGATGGAAATTGGACGTAGTAATCTTTTAAAATATTTTTTATTGTGTTAAAAAAAATATTATTATTTGGTAATTTTTTATCTATATAGTGTTTAACACCGATTGTAAAAGTTTGAAAAAAGATGACCTTATTTAATTGATTAAGCTGATTTAATAATTCAAACCAACCATCTATCCAAATGTGTTCTGCATCTTCTATTATTACAATTTCATAATTTTTAATTTTATCTAAAATAAAATTAATATCTTTATCAGTTATTTTTTTATTATCAATATAATAAGGCATTTTATGTAATACAATTATTTTATTGTCTAATAATTTGCTATTAGAATATTTCCCAAAAATACAATCTATTTCTGAAAATTTTTTGAATAGAATTATATTATTACGGAATATATATGATTCATCTTCACTCATAATTATAAACTGAAATCTTCATCACTTTTAAGGCCTTTTGGAATTTTGGTTTGGTGTTTATTACCAACCACAGTAATTTTTGTTTGGGGTTGATTTATTTGCAATCCTTCCAATAATTCATTTTGTTTTTTTAATAAATTTCTAATTTCATGCAAAGTTGCTAATATATCAAATTCGTGTTTCATATAATAATTTTTTAAAATAATCTGTGTATTTGTAATCTTTTATATAATTCATTAACTTTTTATTATTATTTTTTGATTTTTCTTTAAAATAATCGAATTTATATTGTAAATCTTTATCACTTACAAATTCATCTAAACTTTTATACTCTGAGTTTAACAAATAATATTCGTTAGATAATTCCGCAACCAAATCAGATGGAGCCACTAAAAAAAATGGATTTCCAAAAAATAATCCTTTAAATGTTTTTTCAGTTGCAAAGTATTCCCCATTATTCTTATAATTTATTGATTCAAATATTAAATTGTAATTTTTATAACAATAATCATTAATGGTTTCAAAATGCTTATATTTGGTAAATTCTAAATCATACGAATCATTAATAGAATTTGAACTACAAATTGTATTTGGATATTTTTTATGTAAATTATTTAATAAATCACTTCTCCAACTACTTTCATTCGATGCTTTACTATATGTGAATATTGGTAATTGTGTTTCATCGTATTTATTTTGACCTATCTTATTAATCAAACTATCTAAATAATAATAACCAATGTAATAATAAAAAAATTTAAAAGATAGTTTAAAATCAAATGTTGCAATGTCATTAATTCCTATTTGGTTTGAACCTGTTAAAATTAAATCAATATTCGCTAATTTACATTTTTCAAAAAGTGGTTTTACAAAAACTTCGCCATTAAACCAGAGAAATACCAATTTACAATTAGGATATTTTTCTCTATATATTTTGTATGTTTGATTATATATATCTGACTCAGATACAACAATTATTACATTTTTATAATCTTCAACTTTGACTGCGGGAATTTTTGAATTAGAATTTAATAAAAAAATATCGGCATCCAATTCTGAAAAATAATATTTTACTATATCTGAATTTGAATATATTTTGTGGTCAAATTCGGATTGATAAACTAAATTTTCCTTACCAAATAATCCAAATACCTTACATAGTTCAAATCTGCGTCCTAAAAAAACTATGATATTATTCGGTTTCTTCCGATATAATTGTGCCATATTGTTTAGCTGCATTAGGATTCCTTTTCATAAATATTTCATAAGCTATCTTATGCCTATTTAATTCTATTTGACAGGGGTAATTTTCAGCATCTAATGAATCTACTAAATTTTGTAAAGAATCAATTGTTTCAGCTTTTGCTATATCACCACCACCCAAAACTTCAATCTTTTTTTCACTACGCAATTTTGCTAATTCCTTTTGTTGAAAATAACAAATCAGTAAAACGGCTACTGCGCCAGTTCCTACGATTGCTTTTTGATATTTTGCTATAAATTCTTTCATAGTTTTATTTTTTAGGTATAATAATCCATGCTAAACAATAAATAAAAATCATAGGGAATGGTGCACATATTAATGCTAAAAAAAGTAATCTCCAAATCGTTGGGTCACTATTTGTGTACTCTGCTAATCCACCACACACACCACCTAAACTTTTATCAGTTGTACTTCTAAATAACTTTTTCATAATATATGATTTAATGTAAATGTAAGAATACCCATTGTGATTATTGCCCAAACAATAGCTTTGTAGAAACCATTTTTTGTATGATAATCAGAAAAGTTTAATAAAAAATCTAATAATTTTTCCATAACTGTTTATAATAAATATTAAAAATCTCCTTCAGAATGTACCATATTATCATCCCATCCGTCCATTCCGGCATTAGTTGGCACTTTATCCCAATCATTATTTTTTCCATCCCAATTTAGGAAA
>VHCC01000091.1 GCA_016882185.1 Candidatus Pelagibacterales bacterium
AAATTAATTTCACATTATTTTTTAGAAAGACAGCAAATTATAAAAATTAATTTTTTAAATAAAATATATAATGTTAGCGTTAATCTAATAGGAGACTTTCAAATTAAAAATTTATTTGCTGCAATTATAGCCGTATATTTATCTTTCAAAGATAAGAATAAAATTATTAACTCTTTGACTAAAATAAATACCGCAACTGGACGTATGCAGTATGTGGGTAATAAAAAAAAATCTACCGTTGTAGTTGATTATGCGCATACACCCGATGCTTTAAAAAAAAGTCTTCAAACACTGGCAAAACAGTTTAATAAAAAAGTAGATGTTGTATTTGGTTGTGGTGGTGATCGAGATCAAGGAAAAAGATTTAAAATGGGTAAAATAGCTGATCAATTTGCTTCAAAAATATATTTAACAAACGATAACCCTAGATATGAAAATCCTATTTCAATTATTAGACAAATTAAAAAAGGGTGCCCAAGATCAAAGGTTATATTAGATAGAAAAATAGCAATTAAATTGGCTATTAAAAATCTTAAAATGGATAGTATTTTATTGATTGCTGGAAAGGGGCATGAAAATTATCAGATTATAAATAATAAAAAAAAATATTTTTCTGATCAAAAAGTTGCGAAATTTTTTTTAAAATAAAATGTCAAAAAAGCTTTATACAAGCGGTGAAATAAATGCAGTTTTCAATTCAAATATTAATAAAAATTTATTTTTTAATAAGGTCGAAATCGATAGCAGGCAATTAACAGATAGAACAATTTTTTTTGCAATAAAAGGGGCGAATGATGACGGCCATAGATATGTTAAAGCTGTATTAAAAAATAAGAATAATTTAGCCATTATTAGTGAAAAGCCTCATAATTTAAGATCAATAAGAACCAATAACACTTTAGAAGGTTTAAGAAATCTAGCATCTTATGCTAGACAAAGAAGTAATTCTAAAATTATAGCTATAACTGGTAGCTGTGGAAAAACCTCATTAAAAAATTTATTAAATATTGCATTAAGTAAGTTCGGGAAGACACACTCTTCACCAAAATCTTTTAATAATCATTATGGAGTTCCTTACTCATTAGCAAATTTAAGTTCTGATAATAAATATGGAGTTTTTGAACTGGGAATGAGTTTTAAAGGTGAAATTGATAAACTTGTTAATTTAGTAAAACCACATATCGCAATTATAACAAATATTGGTCCAGCGCATTTAGAAAATTTTAAAAACATTAATGGTATCTGTAAGGCAAAAGCAGAAATTATGAATGGCATCTGCCAGAATGGAATTATTATTTTGAACAAAGATGACAAATTTTTCTATTCTTTAAAAAAAATTGCAGATCATAAAAATATTAAAGTATTAACATTTGGTTATTCAAAATCAGATATTCAGATCATAAAAAAATCAGCAAAAGTGTTCTTTAAAATTAAGAATAAAATATTTAAACTAAAAATAAAAAACTTTAATAAATCTTTTTTATATAATGTTGCGGCCACCTTATGTGTTCATTATTATCTAAATCACAATATTAATTTATTAAAAAATAACTTTAATAATTTTAAAATTCCAGAAGGAAGAGGAAATGAAAAAAAAATTCAAATTAGAAATAAAAAAATTCTTTTAATAAATGACAGTTACAATTCAAATCCCGTATCTCTTAATGAGGCGATCTATAATTTTTCATCAAGAAAAAAAAATAAATGTAGAAAAATTTTAATAATGGGTGATATGTTAGAACTTGGTAAAAAGTCAAAGTATTATCATCAGCAAGCAGCAAAAATATTAAACAAAACTAATATAGACAAAGTTTTTTGTGTAGGCTCGGAGGTTAGGCATACCTATCAAAAGCTAAATCATACTAAAAAAGGGTTATTGATTAAAAATATTAGTTTTCTCAAAGAAAATATTTTTAGTATTTTAGAGAATAATGATATTTTGTTAGTCAAATCATCTAATAGAATTGGATTATTCAATTTTTTTAATAAATTTTAGTAATGCTTTATTTTTTTTTTAAATATTTTTCTTCAGATGTAAGTATTTTTAATGTTTTTAAATATATTACTTTTAGAACTGGTATTTCAGTTGCTACCTCATTAGTATTTATACTTTTTATTGGAGAAAGTTTAATAGCTAAGTTAAAGACATTTCAAAGATATGGTCAGCCTATTCGCGATGATGGTCCTTTATCTCATATCATAAAAAAATCAGGAACTCCTACAATGGGAGGATTAATAATTATTTTAAGCATTTTATTTTCAACTTTGTTGTGGGCCGATCTTACAAATAAATATGTACTGATATTAATTTTTTGTTTATTAAGTTTTGGAGCAATAGGTTTTGTCGATGATTATCTGAAAGTTATAAAAAATAATTCTAAGGGTATAAGTGCAAAATTAAAATTATTTCTGCAAATTTTAAGCGGTATAATTGTAATATATTTAATAATTTTAAATACTGAACCAGAGCTAAATTATAAAATTTACTTTCCGTTGTTTAAGAATTTTATCTTAAATGTTGGAATTTTTTATTTTATATTTGGCCTGGTAGTTATTGTAGGAACTTCTAATGCTGTCAATTTAACTGATGGGCTTGATGGACTTGCGATTGTTCCAGTTATTCTTGTCGCGTTAACTTTTGTATTTATTGCTTACGTTTCAGGTAATATTATTTTTTCAAAATACCTTCAGTTAGCTTATATTAAAAATACGGGTGAAATTTGTATTTTTCTAGGAGCAATGATCGGAGCTGGTTTAGGATTTTTATGGTTTAATTCTCCTCCAGCAAAAGTTTTCATGGGAGACACAGGTTCTTTATCTTTAGGAGCAGCACTTGGTGCAATTGGAATTATAACGAAACACGAAATAGTTTTAGCAATCGTAAGTGGACTTTTTGTATTAGAAGCTTTGTCAGTTATTATACAAGTTATGTCTTTTAAATTAACAGGAAAAAGAGTTTTTCAAATGGCACCCTTACACCATCATTTTGAAAAAAAAGGTTGGAGCGAGTCTACTGTTGTAATTCGTTTTTGGATTATAGCGATAGTTTTTGCTTTAATAGGTCTTGCATCTCTTAAATTAAGATAATGCTTTCACTAGAACAGTGTAGCCAAAAAAAAATTTTAGTTTTTGGTCTTGGTATAAGTGGTAACGCAACTTTATCCCAGTTAAAAA
>VHCC01000092.1 GCA_016882185.1 Candidatus Pelagibacterales bacterium
TTAGTTACAACAGAATGGTTAGATAAAAATTTATTTGAAGATAATATAAAAATTTTAGATTGCTCATGGCATTTGCCAAATACAAAGCGAATTGGAAAAAATGATTTTTTAATTGAGCACATTCCAAATGCAAATTTTTTTGATATCGATATTTTCTCTGATCCTGACTCTCAATATCCACATACTATTCCAAAAATTGATTATTTTGAGAAGTTATGTGGAAACTTAGGACTTAGAAATAACGATCATATTATTGTTTATGATTCTCTTGGAATTTTTAGTTCACCAAGAGTCTGGTGGATGTTTAATTACTTTGGCCATGGTAAAATTTCTATTTTAGATGGAGGTTTAATTAAATGGAAAATTGAGAATAGAGAACTAGAAAATGGAGTTGGAAAAAAATATCCAAAATCAAAATTTTCATGTTTTAAGAATCTTAAACTTTTAAAAATAAAAACTGATATAAAAAAAAATATTGAAAAAAAAAACTTTAACTTAATAGACGCAAGAAGTTCTGGTCGTTTTAAGGGAAATGAGCCAGAGCCTAGAACAGATATTAAAAGTGGCTCAATTCCAAATAGCATTAATTTACCATGGAATGAATGCATTGATCAAAATACAAAATGCTTTTTAAATTCTGAAAAATTAAAAAGAAAATTTGAAGATTTAAAAATATCAAGTTCGTCTGAAGTAGTTTTTTCTTGTGGATCAGGAGTAACTGCATGTATTTTAGCAAAAGCATTCGATATAATTGGTGGTAAAAATTTTTCTATTTATGACGGATCTTGGACAGAGTGGGCTTCAAACGAATAATATATTTTATACTTAAAAAGCTATATCGTGAAATCTTTGTTAAAGAATAATTTTGAATAACTTAAACCTAGTAAAAATCTTCAACTCTACTTTATGCTTTAAATTACAGTAACAGTAAGTAAATGTAATGATGAACATCAAATATCAAGCAAAGTTAAATTGTAGTCAGTAAAATTGTAGAAACTATAAAGGGAGACCTTGACCACAATGCGTTATATTTGTTTATTAGAGAATTAATGAAAATATCTTAAAACAAACGAGATGTTTAATTAAATATATTTATGAAAATATCAAAAAAAATATATATTTTTACAAGTGTCTTAGTGGTGCTCGTAGTTTCCATCATAATTGGAAGATTAATGCTAAATAATTTTGTTCAAAGCAAAATGAATCAACAAAATCCAACCGAAATTTTACCTTACAAAGTTACAAAGGATTATTTTTTTGAAAAAGTTGATACCTTTGGTACCGCGATAGCAAATCAATCTTTTTCTATAAGAATTAAAAAAGCTGATTTAATAAATTCTGTTGAATTTGATAAAATACTTTTTGTTAAAAAAGGAGATCTGATTGCAAATTTAAAAAATGAGAGAGTCATTGCACCTTTTGAAGGTAGGTTAGGAATTAGAGAAATTACTCCTGGAATACTTGGGGGTGAGGACTCTTTCATCGTAACTCTAGATGATATAAAAATTATTAAAATAGATATTAAAATTCCTGAAAGTTTTCTTGGACTTATAAAAAAAGACCTTAAAGTAGAAGCTACAACAGAGGCTTTCAAAGAAACTTTTAAAGGTCTTTTGGAAACTGTGAGTGCTCGTGTAGATCCTACAACTCGCTCAATTCTAGTTCAGGCAAAAATAAATAACTCTGAACTAAAAATTATTCCGGGTATGCTAATCAATGTTGGAGTAATTTTAAAGGAAAAAAATTCTCTTAGTATCCCTGAGGAGTCGGTGGTCCAACAGGGAGATAAATTTAAAGTTTATAAAATTATAGATAATAAAACAGTTGAGCTAGTAGAGGTTAAGGTCGGTTCTAGAAATTTTGGGAAAGTTGAAATACTTAATGGTTTGAATCAAGATGAATTAATTGTCAGAGAGGGTATCTCAAAAGTGAGAAATAAAGGTCAGATAAAAGTAATAAATTAGTAATGTTTCTCTCAGAAATTTCTATAAAGAAGCCTGTTCTAGCGACAGTTATGTCTCTAGTATTAGTAGTTTTTGGATTAGTCACTTTTAATAAAATTCCAATTCGAGAATTGCCAGATATTGATCCAAGTATCGTAACGGTAAGAACAGAATATCCTGGAGCATCTGCAGAGATAATTGAATCTCAAATAACCCAAAAATTAGAGGATATTGTTGGTGGAACTCCTGGAATAAATACTATTCAGTCAAAGAGTGAAGACGAAAGATCAACTATCACAATGGAGTTTAGCACAGGTGTAAATATTGAAACAGCTGCTAACGATGTTAGAGACCGAATTTCAAGAGTAGCTGATAACTTGCCTGATCAGGCAAAAAGACCTGAAATATACAAAACGACAGAAGGCAATCAAACGACCATTTGGTTGAGATTAAAAAGTCAAAATCTGTCTGATTTAGAATTAACTGATTATGCGTCTAGATATTTAAAAGATTATTTCTCAACAGTACCTGGTGTTGGACAAATAATTTTAGGAGGAGAAAGAGAACTTTCACTTAGAATATGGCTAAATCCTATAGCACTTGCCTCAAGAGATGTCACAATTGAGGAAGTTCAGTCTATTCTTGCAAAGGAAAATATAGAATTTCCAGCTGGAAGAATTGAGTCAAAAAAAACTGATTTAGTTATAAAAGTAGATAAAACATATAAATCTGTCGAGGATTTTCAAAATCTTGTTCTTAAAAGATCAAGAGATGGAACACTTATAAAATTAAAGGATGTTGCAAAAGTTGAATTTGGTCCCTTAAATTCAAGAACCCTATTTAAAGGGAACGGAGTAAACGTAGTAGGTATAGGTATATATCAACAATCAGACGCTAACACTATTGAAGTTTCACAAGGTATTAGAAAAAAGTTAGCAGAGGTAAAAAAAAATCTTAGAGAGGGAGTTGAGCTTGAAGTATCATTTGACAGGGCAAACTATATTAAAGCTGCTGTAGATGAAGTTTATAAGACAATTATAATCTCTATTATTCTCGTAATCGTAGTGATCTTCTTATTTTTAGGTAACCTCTCTTCAGTTCTAATTCCAACAATTGCAATACCTATATCTTTAATATCAACATTTTTAGCAATTTATATTGCTGGATTTTCCTTAAATTTATT
>VHCC01000093.1 GCA_016882185.1 Candidatus Pelagibacterales bacterium
GGTGAACCGCCAACAATTGAAACAGCTAAAAATTTATTTGGAAATCTTTTTTTTAATCATACGCGATACGATCTTTCAGAAACAGGTCGAGTTAAGATGAATACCAGAATGGATCTAGATTGCGATCCTAAATTAACTGTTCTTAGGAAAGAAGATATTGTTACAATTGTTAAAAATATGTTGGATTTGAAAGATGGAAAAGGTGAAGTAGATGACATTGATCATCTAGGAAATCGTAGACTTAGATCAGTTGGTGAACTTGTAGAAAATCAATTTAGAATTGGATTAATAAGAATGGAGAGGGCTATTAAAGAAAAAATGGCTTCAGTTGAAATTGACTCGGTCATGCCACAAGATTTAATTAATGCAAAACCAATCGCCGCTTGTCTCAAGGAATTTTTTGGAACATCACCCTTATCTCAATTTATGGACCAAACTAATCCACTCGCGGAAATTACCCATAAAAGAAGAGTATCAGCTCTTGGACCTGGAGGATTAAATAGAGAGAGAGCAGGATTTGAAGTTCGAGATGTTCATCCAACTCATTATGGAAGGATATGTCCAATTGAAACACCAGAGGGACCAAATATTGGATTAATTAATAGTTTAGCAACTTATTCAAGAATAAATAAATATGGTTTTATAGAAAGTCCGTACAGAAAAGTTGTGAATGGTAAAGTTACAAAAGAAATTCATTATTTATCTGCAATGGAAGAAGGTAAGTACACAATTGCGCAAGCGAACTCGCCTTTAAGTAAGGAAAATACTTTTGTTGATGACTTAGTTTCATGCAGAAAATCTTTAGGATTTGAGTTGGCTAAACCTGAGAACGTGGATTTTATGGACGTATCTCCGAAACAAGTTGTGTCAGTTGCTGCTGCTTTAATTCCATTTTTAGAAAATGATGATGCTAATAGAGCGTTAATGGGATCGAATATGATGAGACAAGCGGTTCCTTTAATTAAAAATGAATCTCCATTAGTTGGAACAGGAATAGAAAAAGATGTTGCGGTAGATTCTGGAGCTACATTAGTTGCAAAACGAGATGGCGTTGTTGACAAAATTGATGGAAAAAGAATAGTTGTTAGAGTTACGACTGAAAAAGATCTTACAAAATCTGGTGTTGATATTTATAACTTAAGTAAATTTCAAAGGTCAAATCAGAACACATGCATCAACCAAAGACCTTTAGTTAAAGTTGGCGATAAAATTAGAAAAGGCGATGTTATTGCTGATGGTCCTTCAACTCAATTTGGTGAATTAGCTTTAGGTAAAAATGTGATGGTAGCATTCATGCCTTGGCGAGGTTACAACTTCGAGGACTCTATATTAATTTCTGAAAGATGCGTTACTGACGATGTTTTTACATCAATTCACATTGAAGAATATAGCGTTATGGCAAGAGATACTAAACTTGGGCCTGAAGAAATTACAAGAGATATTCCTAATACAGCTGAAGAAAACCTAATTAATTTAGATGAGTCTGGAGTTGTTTATGTTGGCGCAGAAGTTAAACCTGGAGACATATTAGTTGGAAAAGTTACTCCAAAAGGAGACTCGCCAGTAAATGCAGAGGAAAAGTTATTAAGAGCAATCTTTGGAGAAAAAGCAATTGATGTAAGAGATACATCATTAAAAATGCCTTCCGGAACAAATGGGGTGGTGGTTGAAGTGCGAGTATTTAATAGACATGGAATTGAAAAAGATGAGAGAGCAATTTCAATCGAGAGAGCTGAAATCGAGTCAGTTCAAAATGATAAAAATGCTGAAGAGGAAATATTAGAATCCAATATTATAGCTAGAGTTAAAAGTACTTTAGTTTCAAATAAACTTGAAGAAGATTTTAAATCTATAAAAAAAGGTACAGTTTTGTCAGAGGACAATCTTTCAGAACTAACAGCAAACGAACTATTTAAATTAGTTATTGATGATAAAAAAGTTCAATCAAATTTAGTAATTTTAAAAGAGCAGTTTATTAAAGCAAAAAAAGATATTCAAACTAGATTTGAAGATCAAGTAGATAAAATTCAAAAAGGGGATGATTTATTACCTGGGGTTATGAAAATGGTTAAGGTTTTCGTAGCTATGAAAAGAAAACTTCAAGCTGGTGATAAAATGGCAGGAAGACATGGTAATAAAGGTGTCATCAGTCGAATTGTACCAGTAGAAGATATGCCTTACATGAAAGATGGTAAGCCAGTCGATATTGTTTTAAATCCATTAGGCGTTCCTAGTCGTATGAACGTAGGTCAAATTTTAGAAACCCATTTAGGATGGGCTTGTTCGGAGATGGGTGAAAAAATTAAAAAATTAATTCAAGATGTACAAAAAAGCACTTCAAAAAAAGACGAACTAAAGAGTTATCTTGGAAAAATTTATAAAGGTGAAATTGCAGATGAAATTAAAAATTTATCCGACTCAGAAATTAACGAACTAAGTTATAATTTATCTAGTGGAGTTCCTATAGCTACACCAGTTTTTGATGGAGCAAGTGTAAACGATGTTACTGAAATGCTAAAATTTTGCGGCTTACCGGAGTCTGGACAAACTGATTTATTTGACGGCAGAACTGGTGAAAAAATAGATCGTCAAGTTACAGTTGGTATTATTTATATGTTAAAATTAGCTCACATGGTTGATGATAAGATTCATGCTCGTTCTACTGGTCCTTACAGCTTGGTTACACAACAACCTTTGGGTGGAAAAGCTCAATTTGGTGGCCAAAGATTTGGAGAAATGGAAGTCTGGGCATTAGAAGCTTATGGAGCTGCTTATACATTACAAGAAATTTTAACAATTAAATCAGATGACGTAGCTGGTAGAACAAAAGTTTATGAAACTATTGTTAAAGGGGATGATGATTTTGAATCAGGGGTGCCTGAGTCATTTAACGTTTTAATTAAAGAAATAAGATCTTTAGGTCTAAATATCGAATTAACAAATTAGATTATGAGCAAAGAATTAACAAATTTATTTAAAAAAAATATTAATAAAGAAAATTTTAATAATATTAAAATTTCTTTAGCAAGTCCTGAAAAGATTAAGTCTTGGTCATTTGGTGAAATTAAAAAACCAGAAACAAT
>VHCC01000094.1 GCA_016882185.1 Candidatus Pelagibacterales bacterium
CATATGATGCAGGTAGATGTGACTCTTATACGACTGACAAGTCTGGTCTAGCAGCAAATAGAACTAAGACAAAAAACCCAGCAGATCACGTGATATTGCCAGAAACAATTTCAAAGGAGCCATTAGGACCTGTTGTTAGAGGTAATGATGAGAACTGGGCAAACATCGTGAGATGGTCATTAAATGTAATGATAGAAGCTGAGGAATTTGGTGTTACTGCAGGTAATGCCGACTCATTAAAGTCAACTGACAACCCAGTGATCAAAAGACTTTTAGGTGTTGAAGGTGAGACTGGAAAAAATCTTAGTTTATCTAATGAGTGGAGTATAAATATAATTAAACAGGTAGGAAACTACGGTGAAAGTTATGAAAGAAACGTAGGTCCAAAAACCCCTGTCGGATTACCAAGAGGACTAAACCAACTTTGGTCTAAAGGTGGAATATTATACTCACCTCCTGTAAGATAATTTTTCTACTTTTTTTTAAGGGCCGCTACTAAGCGGCCTTTAAAGTTTTAAATAATGCTTGGTATAAAAAATCAAATCTTAAAAAATTTACAACCAAGATATTTAATCCCACAAGTTTTACTGATAATCATTTTTGTAGGTATAATTTATTATTTTACTAATAACGCTGGGATAAATATGAAAGCCAGAAATATTTCCTCTGGCTTTGATTTTTTAAATACAAACTCAGGATTTGATGTCCAGTTTAGTTTAATTCCTTACTCTGGTTCTTCAAGCTATGGAACCGCATATATCGTTGGTTTACTAAATACTCTTTTAGTTGCATTTGTTGGAATAATATTTGCAACAATAATTGGCTTTATTATAGGAATATCTAGACTATCAAGTAATTGGTTGCTCAATAAGTTTGCAGCAGTTTATGTTGAGTTATTTAGAAATTTACCTCTAATCTTACAAATCTTCTTTTGGTATTTTGCTGTCTTAAGGGCTTTGCCAGAGACAAAAGATAGTATTACTTTTTTTAATGCAGTTTTTATTAATCTTCAGGGCATTTATATACCAAAATTTATATTTAAAAATTTTCACTTCTTTGCTTATGGATTTGTAATCGCTTTAATTACAATTTTCCTATTATGGTATTTTTCAAAAAAATTATTTTATGAGAAAGGTATTCCTCTTCCCGTATTTAAATATTCTGTTTTTATTATACTAGTACTTCCCGTAATCTTTTCTTTTATAGGCGGTACAACTTACCTTGTAGAATATCCTATTCTTAAAAAAAATTATGGAATTTCAAATTTTGTTGGCGGTATAAAGCTTGTTCCAGAATTTATAGCTTTAGCATTATCATTGTCAATTTATACTGCCGCTTTTATTGCAGAAAACGTTAGGGCAGGAATTTTAGCAATAAGCAAAGGACAAAAGGAGGCAGCAAAATCATTAGGTTTTAATAACTCCCAAAGTTTAAAATTAATCATAATTCCACAGGCGTTAAGGGTAATTATTCCACCCACAACAAATCAATATTTAAATTTAACCAAAAACTCTTCTTTGGCAGCTGCAATTGGTTATCCAGATTTAACTGGTGTCTTCGCAGGCACATCACTGTCTCAAACTGGTAAAGCAATAGAAATAATTTTTATTGTAATGATGACTTATTTAACAATCAGCCTTTTGATTTCATTAATATTAAATTGGTACAACAAAAAAATTGCATTAGTTGAAAAGTAAAATGAGAGAAAGTAAAATTTACAATTGGCTAAAAGAAAACCTATTTTCCACTTGGTATAATTTTTTAATAACATTACTCATTTTAGTTATTATTTTTTATTCAATACCTAATTTAATTGAATGGGCCTTTATTGATTCTACATTTAGAGGTTCTACAAAACAGGATTGTAAGGGTACAGGAGCGTGCTGGGTATTTATAAAGGTTTGGTTTGAAAAATTTATTTATGGTTTTTATCCATCTGATCAAATCTGGAGAGTTAATCTAGTTTTTATTTCACTTTTATTAGTTGTTTCAGCAGCTTTTTTTGTAAAACAAAAATTCAAATTATATATTATTTTATTTTTAATATTTATATTTCCAGTAATTTCATTATTTATTCTACGCGGTGGTGTTGGGCTGATTTATGTTGAGACGAGAGTTTGGGGTGGGCTATCACTTACTTTTATTTTAACTTTTTTTGGTATTGTAATATCTTTTCCACTTGGTGTTTTACTGGCATTAGGCAGACGGTCCGAATTGCCAATATTTAGATATTTTTCAGTAATGTTTATAGAGTTTTGGAGAGGTGTTCCCTTGATCACAGTCTTGTTTGCGGCTGCGGTTACATTTCCATTATTTTTGCCTGCTAATACCTCTGTCGATAAATTACTTAGAATTGCTATAGGCATTGCAATATTTGAGTCTGCTTACATTGCCGAAGTTGTTAGAGGTGGTTTACAATCCCTTCCTAAAGGTCAATATGAAGCGGCAAAATCTTTAGGAATGGGATATTGGAAAATGAATTTTCTTATAATTCTTCCACAGGCTATTAAAACTGTTTTACCAGGTATAACCAATACATTTATAGCCCTTTTTAAAGATACACCCTTAATACTTTTAGTGGGTCTTGCAGAACTTTTAGGAATGGTGAATTTGGCAAAATCAAATTCATACTGGTTAGGTATGGCTGTTGAGGGTTATGTTTTTACAGCTATAGTTTTTTGGTTCTTTTGTTATTTATTAAGTTTATATACGCAAAATTTAGAAAAAAAATTTAGTACAGAAAAAAAATCATGAATGAACCTATAATTAGACTTACTACTGTAAATAAGTGGTTCGGAAAATTTCAAGTTTTAAAAAATATTAATATGCAAGTTAATAAAGGTGAAAAAGTAATCATTTGTGGTCCCTCTGGCTCTGGCAAATCTACATTAATACGTTGTATTAATAGATTAGAGGAACACCAAGAAGGTACTATTATAGTTGATGGAATTGAACTTAATCAAAATATTACTAACATCGATAAGATTAGAGGCGAAGTTGGCATGGTATTTCAGCAGTTTAACTTATTTCCGCATTTAACTGTGCTTG
>VHCC01000095.1 GCA_016882185.1 Candidatus Pelagibacterales bacterium
CTTTATTATTTAAAAATTTATTAAAAACTTTTTTAATACCCGAAGTATTTTTTTTAATTTCTGCGCTTGTTAAAATTTTTCTACTTTCTTCTTTACCAGAAGGATCCCCGACCATTGTTGTGCCACCTCCCAATAATACAATTGGTGTATGACCAAAATTTTGAAATAATCTAAGACACATAATCTGCACTAGGCTACCAACATGTAGACTTGGTGCAGTGCAATCAAAACCAATATATAATTTAATTTTTTTATTATTTAGGAGTTTATTTAGATTATCTAAATCAGTGCACTGATTGAAATATCCTCTTTCTTGAAAGGTTTTGATAAGATTCTGATTCATTCAATAAGATAGTATTATACAAAATTAAATAATATTAAATCTATATAAATGAATAATTACATTTCCCTAGGAACTATGAGCGGTACTTCTATGGACGGAATTGATCTTTCAATTATTAATTCTGATGGTGAAAATAATACTTCCGTAATTGATAATTTTTTTTTCGAATATAGTTCGGATTTTAAGTTAGAATTAATAAATATTAGAAAAGAAATTTTACAAAAAAACGATTTAATATCAAAAAAACCAATTATTAATAACTTATCTAGAAAGATTACACTTCTTCATGTTGAGGCGATTAATAAAATTTTAAAAAAAAATCCTTTAATAAAATTAGATTTGATAGGTTATCACGGTCATACCCTAATCCATAAACCTGAACAGGGATTTACGTTTCAATTGGGAAATCCTGAGCTTATGGCACAACTTTTAAAGACAAAAGTTATTTTTAATTTTAGAGATAATGATATTAAAAATAAAGGACAAGGCGCGCCATTAGTTACCCTTTATCATGGTCAAATTTTAAAACATTTAAACCTAATAAATAATGGAGTTATTATAAATATTGGCGGAATCGCAAACGGAAGTTATTTCGAAAATTCTATTATACATTCCAATGATATTGGACCTGGCAATTGTCTATTAGATCAATGGATTAGAATAAATTCAAAGGATTTAGAGTTTGATAGGGAAGGAAAGATTTCTGAAAAAGGCGAGGTGAATAGTTTAATGAAAGAGGATTTTTTAAATCACTATAGTTATCACGATAAAAAAAAATCGTTAGATATTACCGATTTTAATATTGCACAATTTCGTGGTCTTAAATTAGAAGATGGTGCTGCAACCTTAGTAAGTGTAACTGCAAATTTAATTGCTGATTTTATAAAAAATATTAAAGAAAAGAAAAATAAAATTATTTTAGTAGGCGGGGGCAGAAAAAACAAAACCTTAATTAAATTTTTATCAAAAATTTTAAATGTCAACGTTGAACCCATTGATCAATATCAGTTTGCAGGAGATTTTATTGAATCGCAAGCTTTTGCTTATCTTGCAATAAGAAGTTTTGAAAAAAAATTTCTATCTTTGCCGACTACTACCGGAGTGATCAAGCCTGTAACTGGTGGAATAGTTTATTCTAATTAAAATCTAGATTCTTTTTTAATATATTTTTCTATGGCAGTATTAAATTCTTTATCTTTGCCTGCAAAAAAATGATTGGCTCCTTCTATTTTAACAAAATCCACATTAATACTCTTTTGATTTTTAAGTTTAGTCTCTAATGCTTTTGTTGCATCCTGTGGAACGAGTTGATCATTAGTTGCATATAGAACCATGCCTGATGACGGGCAGGGTGCTAAAAAATTAAAATCATAAATATTAGGTTGAGGACAGATTGCTATAAATCTATAAATTTCAGGTCTTCGCATTAGCAATTGCATACAAATTAATGAACCGAAGGAAAATCCAACAATCCAACTTTCATTAGTAGTTGGATTTTGTCGTTGTATCCAATCTAATACAGCTGCTGCATCTGATAATTCTCCCTGACCGTTATCAAACTTTCCCTCACTTTTACCAACTCCTCTAAAATTAAAACGACAAACAGAAAATCCATTTTTAAGAAATGTGTGAAAAGCATTATAGACAACTTTATTATTCATGGTTCCACCATACTCTGGATGTGGATGAAGAATTAAAACAGTCGGGGCAGTTGAATTTTTTCCTTGAACGTATTTTGCCTCAAGTTTTCCATCGGGTCCGTTTATAAAAGTTCCTGCTGGATTAACTGTACTCATAGAATTTTATTGAATTATTATTTTAACAAGGCGCTCTTATACCATAAAAGCAATTGAGTTTTGGTTTTTTTTTGAAGTTGACTAAATTAGTAGGAATAGATAAATATACCCAGATTAATCATTAATTTACTATGAAATTAACAGCTAAAGGAAGATACGCTGTAATGGCGATGGCTGACCTTGCTAATTTTAACAAGCAGCAAAAACCAGTCAGCTTGAATGATATATCCATACGCCAGGGTATTTCTCTATCCTTTTTAGAGCAGTTATTTTTAAAATTAAAAAAAAAAGATTTAGTTACTAGTGTTAGAGGAAATTTAGGTGGATACCTACTTTCAAAAGAGGCAAGTAAAATTCATCTTTCATCAATCATTGAAGCAGTTAACGAAGATATCAAAACGACTAAGTGTAAACTAAAGTCTAAAAAAGGCTGCACAGGAAAATCAACAAAATGTATAACGCACAATCTTTGGGATGGATTGTCACGACATATTAGCAATTATTTTACTTCAGTGACATTGATGGATGTTTTAGAAAATAAAATTCCAAGAAGCACTCCTATGGAAAATTCAGTAAGTGAATCACAAGGAATGAATCGATGATTTACTTAGATTATAATGCAACTGCACCATTACATAAAAATGTAATAAAAAAAATTCAAAGTTTAAAATTTGAAGAATTTGGTAATCCTTCTTCCGTTCATAAAATTGGCAGAAATTCAAAAAAAATTGTTGAAGAAGTGAGAAGAAATATTTTATCTGCTTTAAAAGCAAAAAATTATGATCTTATTTTTACAAGTGGAGCAACTGAATCAAATAATTTAGCTATTAAGGGTTTTATAAAAAAAAATAATATTAAAA
>VHCC01000096.1 GCA_016882185.1 Candidatus Pelagibacterales bacterium
TCAAATCCAAATTCAGGATGAGGGGTAATTAAATCATTACCATTCTCCTTACACCAAATTAAAAAATCATCCGTTACTTTTGCACATACACAATGCATTCCAACATCTGTTTTATCTGTGTTGCACGAACCATCTCTAAACCAACCGGTTACTGGATTCATAGAACAAGGCTCAATATCTTCACCTAGTACGTTTTTTTGTTTTGGAATTTTATTCATGTTTAAAAACGTTTGCTATTTTTTCATCAATGGTTGCATTAAAAGAGAATGATCTTCGTTCATCACCAGATTGAAAAGGGTAAGCAGTGTGCATTAAGTAGTTTGGAAATAAGATCATATCGCCAACTTTTGGCATATGATTATAAATACTTTTATTTAAAAAATTTCTTGATCCATGAATAAAATCAATTGTGCCATGGGTTTTTAAATTGTGTTTGTGAGTTCTTTTATCTTCATTTAGAGATTTTGGAACTTTAAGATAACCAACCCCAGAAATATGACCATCGTGATAATGAATAGGATTATATTCATTTTCAAATTGGCGAACTACCCAAACATTTTTAATTTTAAATTTAGTTATTTTTTTATTAGTAGATTTTTCAATATAACTTTGCGTTGCTTTTTGTAAAAAATTTTTTAAATATTTATTAATAAATACTTTTGGAAGTTGTAGTTCTTGACTAACTTGTCCAACTAACTCTTTACTATAATCAAATCTTTTTGACAGATTTTGATTATCAACAATTCTATCAATTTCTTTATTTATTTTGCTTATAAGATTTTTTGGAATTTTTAATTTTGCAATTCTTGGACCAAAGGGAGCCAAGACATTTACATTACTGTTCATTATAATTTTGTCGGATTAGGTTGTCCTTTATAGACTATATTTGGATTAAATTTTTTTCTTTTTTCTTTAAATTTTAATTTAATATTTTTTTTAGTTTTTGAAGGTATTGATCTATAAAAACAAGATCTATAACCCACATGACAGCTTGCGCCTTGGCCAATATCAACAGTGATCCATACTGCATCTTGATCATCATCAATCCTAATATCTTTTACTCTTTGCACAAAGCCACTGGTGGCTCCTTTGTGCCATAAAGCTTTTCTTGATCTGCTCCAGTAAAAAGCTTCACCAGTTTCAATTGTCTTCTTTAATGCAAGTTTGTTCATAAATCCGTGCATAAGAACTTCTTTAGTTTTGTAATCTGTAGTGATCACTGGAATTAAGCCATCTTTATTGAATTTAGGGCTTAAATACTTGCCTTCTTCCACTTGCTTAATTGAGGTTCTTTTTTTAAACATTTATGAGAAAATTAAATTGTTCTAAGCGTTTAGTATATATTATAACTTAATAAAAAATATAATCACTTTTAATGAACGTCACTGATTTAATAAAAAAAAAGTTAGAAAAAACTGTTACTAGAGAACAAGCAGAAGCTGCTATTAAAGTTTTACTTGATTGGGTAGGTGAAAATCCAAAAAGAGAGGGTTTACTAGATACTCCAAAGCGAGTGATCAAAGCATTTGAAGAATATTTTTCAGGTTATTTAATCGATCCTTATAAAGATTTAGAAAAAACCTTCGGTGATGTTGACGGATATGATGACATGGTGATCCAAAAAAATATTTCAATTTATAGTCACTGCGAACATCATATGGCACCTATCGTAGGTGTGGCTCATGTTGCTTATCTTCCCCATGAAAAAGTTGTAGGACTTAGTAAACTTTCAAGGGTAGTTGAGGCGTATTCAAGAAGATTACAAACTCAAGAGCGATTAACTATGGAAATTGCAAATACAATATTTAAGGGTTTAAAAGCCCACGGTGCCGCTGTAAGCATTGACGCTGTTCATCACTGCATGACTTCCCGTGGCATCAAAAAGCATGAGGCAACTACGGTTACTAATTATTTCACTGGAATCTTTAAAGAAAGTCATAATCTTCAAAATCGTTTCCTTCATTATATCGGTCAGAAATAAATGTTAGATCAAGTCGTTGTTGATGCTGATATAGAATCTGTTTCTTGTAATGGTGGCGATGATGATGTGGGTCACCCAACTGTATATTATAATTTTGGAGAAAAATCTGAAGTTGTTTGTGGGTATTGTGGAAAAAAATTTTTAAAGAAAAAAAATAATCATGAGTAATTTTAAAGCAATTGTTCTTAATAAAACTGGAGAGCAATTTACAAGAGAAATAAAAAGTGTTGATAAAAGTTTTTTAATACATGGTGATGTTTTAGTTAAAGTAGATTATTCAGACTTTAATTATAAAGATGGAATGATTTTAAAAAATGGTGGAAGTTTAGTTAAAGATTATCCCCACATTCCAGGAATAGATTTTGCAGGCACCGTTGAAGAAAGTAAAAGTGATAAATTTAAAACTGACGATAAAGTTATATTAACTGGCTGGCGAGTTGGTGAAATTTATTATGGGGGTTACTCGCAGTATGCAAAAGTTGATGCAAATTTTTTAGTTAAAGCTCCAAAAGAAATTTCAACAAAACATGCAATGGCAATTGGTACCGCAGGTTTTACTGCTCTATTGTGTTCCTTTGCAGTTCAAGCAAGGGAGACAATTCTTTTAGGTGAAAAAGTAAATGATGTCCTTGTAACTGGTGCAACAGGTGGAGTTGGAAGTGTAGCGGTGATGATTTTATCTAAGATGGGTTACAAAGTTCATGCCCTTACAGGCAAAAAAGATAAAACTGATTTTTTAAAAAAACTTGGCGCTAGTGCTGTTTTAGATCGATCGGAATTAGAAGGGGAAACAAGACCGTTAGATAAAGGCCTTTTTGACTGCGTTGTGGATACGGTTGGTGGAAAAGTTTTAGCTAAAGCTTTAACGCATACTAAACCCACAGGAATTGTTGCTGCCTGCGGACTTACCAATAGTTTTAAATTAGAGACAACTGTTATGCCTTTTATTATTAGAGGTGTTAAATTATGGGGAATTAATTCAGTGGATACTCCAATGAAAAGAAGAG
>VHCC01000097.1 GCA_016882185.1 Candidatus Pelagibacterales bacterium
CTAAAGTGTTATCAAAGTTTCCAGCACCCGGATGAACAACCATTTCAGGAGATTTGTTAACGATCAATAAATCTTTATCCTCATAGCGAATATCTAATTTGATGTTCTTTGCTGAAATATTAACTTCCTTAGGTTCTGGGATTGTAACTTCTATTATATCTGAAAATCTTATCTTAATTGAGGGTTGAGTTATTTGAATTTTATTAATTTTAACAAAACCTTCATTAATAATATTTTTAATTCTTGTTCTGCTAATTTCTGGAATTAAAACAGCAAGAGCAGAATCTAAGCGTGTATTATTTTTTTCTTCAGTTATTTCAAATTTGTATTCATTAATAGACATGATTAGTAATTTTGGTGGTCTTGCTAGGACTTGAACCTAGAACTCTAGTTTCGAAGACTAGGATGATATCCATTTCACTACAAGACCATAACTTGCTGATTATTATTAAAATATAAATTAGCAAAATTGAGAGTCTAGGACTAGAAGATTTTATTAATTTATTATAAGTAATAAGAGATGATATTAGGATCACTGGTTGATAGCGATATAAATGAAAAAAGAATTGCAATTTCTTTAGATACAGTAAAAAAATATATTTCTAACGGGTTTTCTGTCCAATTAGAAAAAGACTTTGGAAAAAATTCAAATATTAATGATAGTGAATTGCAAAAGTTAGGAGTTAAAATATCAACTAAAGATGAAATTTATAAAACTTCAGATATTATTATTAAAATTAATTGTCCAAGCGATAGCGAAATTTCATTAATAAAAGATGGCTCTGTATTAATTGGAAGTTTCTTTCCTCACTTAAACAAAGATAAAATTAATAAGCTTTTGAAAAAAAATATCAAAATATTTTCATTAGAATTGCTTCCAAGAATTACTAGAGCTCAATCTATGGATATTTTATCATCACAAGCAAATTTAGCTGGATATAAAGCAGTTATAGATTCAGTTTATGAATTTAATAAAGCAGTGCCAATGATGATGACTGCTGCAGGAACAATTACTCCTGCAAAATTTTTTGTTATCGGAGCAGGTGTTGCTGGATTACAAGCTATTGCAACTGCAAAAAGATTAGGTGGAGTTGTATCTGCAACAGATGTAAGAGCCGCTTCAAAAGAGCAAGTTGAAAGTTTAGGGGGAAAATTTGTATTTGTTGAAAGTACAAAGAATTTAGAAACTAGTGGAGGTTATGCAAAAGAGTTAGATGAAGATGATAAAAAAAAACAAGAAGAATTATTAAAAACTACAATAAAAAATCAAGACATTGTGATTTGTACTGCTTTAATTCCAGGTAAAAAAGCTCCAAGAATTGTGACCGAAGAAATGGTCAAATCAATGAAGAGCGGTTCTGTTATTTGCGATTTAGCCGTTGAGCAGGGTGGAAATTCTGCTTTTTCAGAGCCAGGAAAAATTTCAATTGTAAATGGGGTAAAAATTATAGGATATAAAAATTTTCCAAGTAGAATTTCAGAAAGCGCGTCTATTTTGTTCGCAAAAAATATCTTAAACTTTTTAGAAATTATCTACGATAAAGTTGGTAAGAAGATAAAAATTGATGAGAATGATGAAATTATTAAAGCAGTTTATATAAATAAGGAGATTCATTAATGGAAATTGATCCAATTATATTTAGATTTGCTATTTTTATATTATCTATTTTTGTAGGTTATTACGTGGTGTGGAGTGTTACTCCTGCTTTACATACGCCTTTAATGTCAGTGACCAATGCTATTTCATCGGTCATTATTGTTGGAGCTTTAGTTGCTGTAGGTTTATCTCCAATTACTCAAGGATTTTTTGGAAAATTTCCAGGAATACTTGGCATTCTACTTGCTTCCATAAATATTTTTGGAGGTTTTTTAGTTACGCAAAGAATGCTGAAAATGTACAAAAAAAATAAAAAGAAATGATCTCAGCTAATATTACAGCCTCATTATATTTAGTTACGGGCATATTATTTATTATGGCCCTAAGAGGTCTTTCATCTCCTGAAACTTCAAGAACTGGAAATTTTTTAGGAATTTTAGGAATGGGACTTGCAGTTATTGTCACGTTATTATCGCTTGGCGATATTAATCAAATAAAAGAAAATATTTTCTATATTTTAATTCCAATTATTATTGGAGGTTTAGTTGGCGGAATAATTGCATTTAGAGTTTCAATGACAGCAATGCCACAACTTGTTGCTGGTTTTCATAGTTTAGTTGGTCTTTCAGCAGTGTTAGTTGGTATTGTTGCATTTTATAATCCTGCCTCCTTTGGAATAGGACAAGTTGGAAATATTAAAATCTTATCATTGGTTGAAATGTCCTTGGGAGTTGCAATTGGCGCTATAACTTTTTCAGGTTCTTGTATTGCTTTTTTGAAACTTCAGGGACTTATGTCAGGAAATCCAATTACATTTAAAGGACAACATTTAATTAATTTATTTATAGGATTGTTAATAATCTTTTTAATATTTTCATTTACAAAATTACAATCTGAAAATTTATTTTGGGCAATCATTATTATTTCAACACTCATAGGTTTTTTAATTATTATTCCAATCGGCGGAGCAGATATGCCCGTTGTGGTTTCCATGTTAAATTCTTATTCAGGTTGGGCTGCCGCTGGTATTGGTTTTACTTTAGAAAATATTGCATTAATTATCACTGGAGCATTAGTAGGTTCTTCTGGGGCCATTCTTTCGTACATCATGTGTAAAGGAATGAATCGATCACTGTTTAATGTTATCCTTGGTGGCTTTGGTGGCGATACTTCAGCTTCGACTGTTCAGAAAAATACTAAACCTGTTAAGCAAGGAGGAGCAGATGATGCGGCTTTTTTAATGAAAAATGCTTCATCGGTTATTATTGTACCAGGTTATGGAATGGCGGTAGCTCAAGCGCAACACGCTCTTCGTGAGATGGCGGATAAATTAAAAAAATTAGGAGTAAAAGTTTCTTACGCAATTCACCCCGTTGC
>VHCC01000098.1 GCA_016882185.1 Candidatus Pelagibacterales bacterium
CTTAAAAAATATTAATTTGATAAGATATTTAATTAAAATCTTCCACATTTTTTTTAATGCAAAAAAATATCCAAAGTTTTTTTTAAAATAGTAAAATTTAGACCAATTATAATGCCAATTTCTACTTAAATTCATATTAAAATCATATTTCTTTATATGGGACTGGCCACCTAAGTGGGTAAATTTAATATTATCAACAATATACATTTTTTTTAAATTTTTTTTAAAATTTAGACACATGTCCATGGTTTCAAAATATATAAATATTTTTTCGTCCATAATTTTAGAATTATCTAGTTGTTCTTTATTAACTATAAAAGTACCGTCAATAAAATCTACCTCTTTAAGAATAAATTTATTTAAGATTGATAAAGTTTTAACATTTTTTTTTTCTTTACTAAATAAAAAGGTATCATAGTTTTTAAAGATAGTTTCATCTTCATATGTTGGCGCCAATAATATAAAATCACTAAAGCTATTAACACATTCTTTAAGATTAACTATACATTCTTTAGACAAAATAACATCGGCCGGATTTAAAAAAACAAATTTAGTATCAGATAATTCAACTGCTTTATTCATTCCTTTTGAAAAACCAAGATTTTCTTTTGATAAAAATACTTTTACTAATCCTCTGCCATTTTTTTCCCAGTAGTCTTTTACAGCATAATCTCCAGAATTTTCGATTATTAGAATTGGACAATTTAAATTATAGGAAATAATTTTTTCTATATTATCTTCAAGAAGATGCTTACTATGATAAGATAAAAAACAAATAGTAAACATTAACTATTGATGATTATCTCTTCAATTATTTCTTTTATAGAGTATTTTTGTTTCCAGTCTGGATAATGCTTTTTAAACTTATTGGTATTTGAAATATACCATTTATGATCTCCAGTTCTATTTTTGTTTTTTATTTTTATTTTAATTTCTTGTCCAATTGATTTTGAACATAAATTTATTGCCTCAAGCACAGAACAATTAGAAAATCTACCTCCTCCAATATTATATATTTCTCCAAATCTTGGTTTTTTAAAAAATTCCCAAAAGCATCTTGCTAAATCATTTGAGTGAAGGTTATCTCTCACCTGCTTTCCTTTATATCCAATAATTTCATAACTTTTGAATTTTAAGCAGCTTTTGACTAAATATGATAAAAAACCATGCAATTTTGCACCTTTATGGTTTGGTCCAGAAATACAACCGGCTCTAAATGCAACAGTTTTTAGCCCCAAATTTTTACCATATTCTTGAACAATAAGATCTGCGTAACACTTTGATACTCCAAATAAACTGTGTGTGGATTTATCAATTGAAAAGTTTTCATCAATACCATTAAAATTTTTATCTTTTTTTTTCAAATCATACCTAGTTTTATTTTCACTAAAATTTAAGCAATTAGGAAGGTCACCATAAACTTTATTTGTTGACATAAAAATAAATGGGGTGTCAAAACAATATCTCTTTGTTAATTCTAATAAATTTAAAGTTGATCTAGCATTAATGTCAAAATCTAACATTGGAAAGTTTTTAGCATAATCGTGAGAAGGTTGAGCGGCCGAATGTATAATGATATGAATATTTTTTTTATATCTTTTAAATATTTTATTTAAGCCGCTATTATTACGAATATCTAAGTGAATATGTTTATAATTTTTAAATTTTTTTTTTAGATGATTTTTAATTGATATAGTTGAAGAACCAACTCCAAAGAAAACTTTTCTGAAATCATTATCGAGACCAATTACATCAAAACCTTTTTTACAGAATAAGGAGACTGCCTCTGATCCAATAAGTCCAGAAGATCCAGTGATAATTGCAATACTCATTTAAAGTATTTTATTAAATTTCTTTGGTCTTTTTTTAACCAATTAAAAATATCTAACACTATTTTTTTAATATCTTTTAATGGTTTCCATTTATAAATTTTTTCTACTTTTGAATTATCTGTTATATACCAAGGTATGTCATAAATAGATGTTTTTTTAACTTTTTTAAATTTAATATTATTTCCTGTTATATTTTTACATATTTTTGTTAAACTTTTTAAATCACTTTTACTATAATTTGATCCACCAACATTTAATTTAATGTTATTTATTCTTTTAATTTTTTTTATCTGTAAAAAAATTAATTTACATAAGTCGTCTATATGAAGAACATCTCTAACCTGAGATCCAAAACCACCATGGCCAATATAAGATAGCTTACTTTTTTGTAAGTGTGACCATACCCAAAGACTAACAAAGCCCTGGTCTTGCTTTCCAAATTGCAGAGGTCCAGAAATTACACCACATCTATTTATTATATATTTAATATTAAATGCATACGAAAATTCTTCTATTAAATATTCTGACGCAAGTTTTGTTACTCCATAGATGGATCTTGGTTTTTCTACTGAAAACAATTCATTAACCACTCCCTTTTGATTAATGTTAGCTCTAAAATTTTTTCTAAGTTTATCTATTGAATAAACTCTACTGCTGGATAAAAATATTATTTTTGATTTATCTATTTTTGCCTTTTTTAAAACATTAAAAGTCCCAATCAAATTAGTGTTGAAAACCCTATCCATGTCTATTCTTGAAACTTCTACAGAAGCTTCAGCACAACAATCAATTATTAGATCATATCTAGGTAGTTTTTTGATTTTATCAAAATTACTTATGTCGATTTTGTAATTAATAATTTTTTTTTTTTTTAGAATTTTGTGATTATATAACGAACCTTTTCTTGAAAGGTTATCAAGGCTATCTACTTTAAACTTTTTTGATTTTAAGTAGATTACAATATTACTTCCAACAAATCCACAACCTCCTGTGACTAAAATTCTCATTATAAATAATATTTAATATTAACTTTAAGATTTCAAATGTTTTAATGGATAAATAAAAAATAAACCTAATATTAATAGTA
>VHCC01000099.1 GCA_016882185.1 Candidatus Pelagibacterales bacterium
AACTGAGATTGCAGTCATGTCTTTAGGTGGAATTGTTTACTCTCATTCTTTAAGAATTGCTGGCGATGCGATGGACAATGCAATTATAGTTTATATGAAGAAAAAATTTAATTTATTAATTGGAGACACAACAGCAGAAAAAATTAAAAAAGAAATAGGGTCTGCAATTCCAACTGGATCTGAAAAAACTTTTTTAATGAAAGGAAGAGATATTAGAACTGGAACACCAAAAGAAGTAATATTAACAGAAAAAGATACTGCTGAAGCTTTAGAAGGAGTTGTGGCTCAGATCATTAATGCCGTTAAAAATGCATTAGAAAATACACCACCAGAATTATCTTCAGATTTAGTTGACTCTGGAATGGTATTAGCAGGGGGTGGTGCATATTTAAAAAATTTAGACAAACTTATTAAAAAAGAGACTGGATTACCAGTTACTATTGCAGAAGATGCATTATCATGTGTTGCAATTGGAACTGGCAAGGCTTTAGAGCAAGAAGGAATATTTTCTTCTATGCTAACTTCATATTAAAAAGTTATATTAATATAATATGAGTCAAAATAGGCTTGCAAGAAGCTCAACTCCAGGCGTTTCCGCACTACAAAAAACCATCAGCAAAAAATTTCTACTTCCCTTTTACATTATAGTTTCTTTTTTATTTTTATTTTCAGAAAAAAGTGATTTTAAAGCAATAAGATTTTTAAAAGCATTAATTAATGATGGAATTACCTATAGTGTTTATGCTGTTAATACTCCAATTAAACTTATTTCTGACCTAGGTAGGTCTGCCCGACAGTATTTTAATTTTAATATTGTTTTAGAAAATAAAAAACTCAAAGATCAAATTGAGCAACTATATGCTGAAAAAAGAGAATTACAATTTTTTAAAAATGAGAATGATAACTTAAAAAGAGTTTTAGGAATTAAAAATAAAGATGATTATGTATCCATTTATGCAAAAATAATTCATGAAGATACAAATGAGTTTGCTAAAAATTTAATTTTATCAATAGGATCTAACGAAGGGATACAGTTAGGACAAGCAATTGTACTTAATAATGTTTATCTTGGAAAAATTTCAGAAGTTAATTTATTTAGTTCAAAAGCTATGGTTGTTACAGATTTAAATAGTAGAGTACCAGTTGTTATTCCATCAAGGGGCGTTAATGCAATTTTAAAAGGAAACGGTCTAGCTGGGTCACAACTACTTTTCCTTCCACAAAATGCCGTATTAGAAAATAATGATCAAATTTATACCTCAGGTTCAGACGGGGTTATTAAAGAGGGTTTATATATTGGAAAAATAGTTGCCGATAATAAAAAAGATATTAAGAAAAAAAAATATTCCGTTGATCTTGGTTTCAAAGAGCATCAATTAAATTATGTTTCAGTTTTAAAAGTTAAAAAATAATGAGTTCTACTTTAGAAAAAATTAAATTTTATTCTGCTCATATTATTTTTGTTTTAATTTGTATTAATGATAGTATTTTTATCAATACTTGGATTGCGCCTGGTCCAATTATAAATATTAAATATATACTTGTTTTTTATTTTTCTTTTTTTGATAAAGGACGTTTTTCAATTACATTTCTTTTTCTTATTGGATTAATCTTTGACTCGTTACAAGGAATGCCTTTTGGAATGACATCTATATGCTTCATTCTTTTAAGTATATTAGCTGCATATTTGAAACAGAGAAGAACGCAGATAAATTTTCAAAATGAATTTATTGCTTTTGCTATATCGTTGTTTGTTACACAGATTGTATCTATTATAATTCTAAATTATTTTTTACCAATTCCTTTTGAGTATCTATTATTAGCAATCAACATAATCGTAAGCCTCGTCTTTTATCCAGTTATAAGGACTTTGCTTAAAGTTTTTTATCATTACTAATTTCATGCTTAATCTAAATAAATTAGAAAAAGAAAAAATCTTAAAATATTTTTATAAAAATTATCAAAATATTAATCTTGATCATATTGATAAAGATGATTTCTTTCAAAAAAATACTGGGCTAAATTTTTTTGAAAAAGAAGAATTGTTACTTGCAGTTAGTAGTTTGGTATTTGAGGATTTAGATAAGAACTTTTTAAAAGAAACTAAATCTAATATAAATAAGATTACAAAAACTAATGATAAAATTTCTTTTTTATTAAATAAAAGATTTCAATTAGAGAAAAGAAATAAGAATTTAATTAAGAAAATTTTTATTCATTTAATAAAAAATAATAACCCAAATAAGGTATTAAATTACATTTATTCTGTTGCCGATATTATCTGGAAGATCTCTAACGATCGATCTGTTGATTTTAATTATTATACAAAAAGATTGATACTATCTTCAGTTTACTTAAAAATTTTGATCTTAATTTTTTATAGAGATAATTTAACCAACAAAGATATAGAAGTAGAAATCCAGAAATCTTTAGAGCATATAAAATTGCTATCTCAATTTAAAATAAAGTTTAATTTTTTAAAAAATGTCAAAGAATTTTTTAGCTTTTTTTCAATGCAAAAAGTTGGTCGTGGTTTTTAAATTATTTTAGTTATATGTCCCATTTTTCTTTTATCTTTAATTTCTTTTTTTCCATAATCATAAAAGAATTCATTTCTTGCAATATTTTTTGATCTATATTTTTCAATATCAAATCCCAGTATATTATACATAGTCGCTTTATAAATTCTTTTTGGTTTTTTTAATTTAAGATTACAAACAGCTCTTATGTGATTTTCAAACTGACTAATATTATAAGCATTTAATGTTAAATGTCCTGAATTGTGAACTCTAGGAGCAATTTCATTAACTAATAATTTGTTTTCTTTAGTTACAAAAAATTCAACACACATAGTTCCAATATAGTTTAATTTATCTATTATTTTTTTTGAGATTTCTCTTGCCT
>VHCC01000100.1 GCA_016882185.1 Candidatus Pelagibacterales bacterium
ACCTGAAAAAATGAGATCTATTTTAGATAAAGATCAGGCAAGATTATACGAGCTTATTTGGAATAGAACACTTGCCTCTCAAATGGAAAATGCTGAATATGAAAGATGTACATTGGAGATATTAAATCCATCAAAATCTATAACTTTTAGAGCAACCGGATCTGTTCAAGTATTCGATGGTTTTTTAAAATTATACCAAGATGTAAAGGAAGAGGATGAGGTCGATAAAGATGAAGAAAATGATCAAAAAATATTACCAGAAGTAAAAATAAATGAGAAACTAGAAAATCCAAAATTTAATACTGAGCAACATTTTACTGAGCCCCCACCAAGGTTTTCTGAGGCAAGTTTAGTTAAAAAATTAGAGGAATTAGGAATAGGAAGACCTTCTACTTATGCTAGTATTATTTCAGTATTATCAGCTAGAAACTATGTTGAGCTTATTACAAAACGTTTTATTCCAACAGATAGAGGCAAGCTTATAACAGCTTTCTTAGATAAATTATTTACTAAATATGTTGATTATAATTTTACCGCAACCCTTGAAGACAGCTTAGATGAAATTACAACAGGTAAAATTGAATATCTTAAAGTTTTAGAGAATTTTTGGAGAGAGTTTTATAAGAATATTAATGAAGTTAAAGAATTAAGAACAAGAGCAGTGCTCGATTTATTAAATGAAAGCTTAGGAGATATTATTTTTGATAAAGATACTGATGGAAAGATCTCTAAAAAATGTAAAAACTGTAGTAATGGTGAACTTAGTTTAAAGAACGGGAGATTTGGAGCATTTATTGGCTGTTCAAACTATCCTGAATGTAAATTTACAAGACCTTTATCAAGAGCGAAAGCGGCTGAACAAGATTTTCTAGCTGAGCCAAAAGTATTTGGTGAAACTGACAATAAAGAAAAAATCTTTTTAAAAAAAGGAAGATTCGGCCCTTATCTACAAATAGGAAATGACGAAAAAAATCTTAGAAATGTGTCCGTACCTAAGGGTATCTCTTTGGACTCATTGGATTTAGATAAATGTAAATTTTTAGCATCACTTCCAAAAGTACTAGGCCAATATCCAGAAAATTCACAGGATATTACTTTAAACGTAGGAAGATTTGGACCATACGTAAAATGCGAAAATAAATCTGCTTCATTGGAAAACCCAGAGGATATTTTTTCTTTAGGATTAAATAGAGCAATTACTTTAATTGCCGAAGCAAAACTAGGTAGAAGAACTTCAAATGAAATCAAAAATCTAGGAGAACACCCTGAGGATCAAAAACCTGTTAAGATTATGAAAGGAAAATATGGTCCTTATATTAAATATAAAACTATAAATGCTACAATTCCTGATGATAAAGATCCTGAAAATATTTCTATGGAGGAAGCTTTAGTACTAATTGCAGCAAGGATTGCTTACGATGAGACTAAGGGTGGTAAAAAAACTAGAAAGAAAAGCAAAAAAAATAAAAGTGAAGATGAGTAAAATTGAAGAAATTTTAAAAAAATTAAACATTGATATACCATCACCTCCTAAGCCAGTTGGTAATTATGCTGCTTTTAGTAAATACGAAAAACTCATTTATATATCTGGTCAATTACCTATTGGAGCTGATGGAAAAATAATAACTGGCAAAGTCATAAAAGATGTCTCTTTGGAACAGGCGCAAAAAGCAGCTGAAATTTCAATTTTAAATGCTGTCGGTCAGTTAAAAATTGCATGTAATGGTGATCTAAATAAAGTTAAAAGCTGTATTCGAATAAGTGGATATGTAAATTGTTTAGAAAATTTCTCAGATCATGCAAAAGTTATTAATGGAGCATCTGACCTAATTGCAAAAATATTTTCATTTAATCTTCACTCAAGAATTGCAATAGGTTGCAATTCTTTACCTTTAAATGCCTGCGTTGAAATTGAAAGTATCTTTGAGATTAATTAAGCTTTTATTTTAACTTTAACTTTATATTCAATTAAAATTTTATCTAAAATTTTTTGTTCTGTTTTAGACAAAACGTACTCAGATTCCTTATATTTATTGGATAATTTTCGAATAAATTCATCTAAATAGGCTTTTCCTTTTTTTTCTTCTAATTCATTATAGAGAGAATTTAGTTCTTTAGTTTTGGTTATGTGTAAGTTTTTGTAATTATTTTCGTTTGGATAAATAATAATATTCTTTTGAATGCTTGCTATTTCTGTTGCAAGTATTGATAACTTTTCTTCTATTTTTTTAACCTTATTTGAAAATAATCCAAACATATTTACTGAACTGTTTTACTAATTGTTTTTTTTGATGTTTTTTCAATTTTATTAATCTCGAAAACAAGAATATCATCTTTAGCATCAACTAAAACATGACCGCCGTTTATTAATTTTCCATGAATAAGTTCATCAGCTAAAGGTTTTTTAATTTTTTCATCGATAACTCTATTTAGTGGTCTAGCTCCCATTTTTTCATCAAATCCTAACTTAGAAATTAAATTACTTGCTTTATCAGTTAAATTTATAATCACATCTCTCTCACCCAGCTGAGTTTCGAGTTCTATTACAAATTTTTCAACAATTTTTTTAACAGTATCTTTATTTAAAACATTAAATTGAACAATAGAGTCCAATCTATTTCTAAATTCTGGTGAAAATATTTTATTAATAGATTCTAAATCTCCATCTTTATTAACGCTTTTGTTAAATCCTATCTGAGATTTCTGCAATTCCTCTGCCCCGGCGTTAGTTGTCATAATTAATATGATATTTCTAAAATCTATTTTTTTTCCATTTTGGTCAGTTAATTTTCCATAATCCATAATTTGCAACAAAACATTATAAACATCTGGATGAGCCTTTTCTATTTCATCGATTAAAAGAAC
>VHCC01000101.1 GCA_016882185.1 Candidatus Pelagibacterales bacterium
GTGGAATGGAAGATGTGATCTTCTCAGGAACATCAAACCGTCCCTCTAAAAATATTGCTGAAGTTAATATTCTTTTAGAAAATAATGAAAATATTTCTCAATTCAGAGATACTCCTGAAATAGAAGTAAGGAGAAGAATAGAAAAAGATAAAGGATCAAATTACTACATTAATGGAAAAGAAGTTAGAGCAAGAGATGTGCAAATATTATTTGCAGACCTTTCTACTGGAGCTCATTCGCCGTCAATGGTAAGTCAAGGAAAAGTCGGTTCATTAATTACTGCTAAGCCAACAGATAGACGAGCTATACTTGAAGAAGCAGCTGGAATTGGGGGACTACACGCTAGAAGACACGAGGCTGAGTTAAGATTAACCGCAGCTGAAAATAATCTTAAAAAAGCAGACGATATAATGAAACAAATCGAACTTCAGTTAAAAAACCTATTAAAACAAGCAGAAGAAGCTTCTAGATACAAAATAATATCTAATGATATAAAAAAAAATGAAGCATTGCTAACTTTTCTCAAAATTAAGAAAATTAATAAAGAACTAAAAGAAAGTCAGGAAGGGTTAAATGAAATTGATGATGACATTAGTGCGGTAACAATTGAAAAAAATTATAGCACTGAGCTATTAGACAATGAAAATAAAAGAATTAAACCGCTAAGAAACGATTTCGCAGAAATAACAAGTAAACTACAAAGACTGAATTTAGAGTATGAGGATTTGTTCAAACAAGAGCAAAGGACTAAAGAAGAAGCAGAAAAACTTAGAGTTGATCTAAAAAATACTAATGATGATCTACAAAGTGAGAATATTAATATTAATAACGCAAATTCTAATATCAAACGATTAACCGAAGAAAAAACTGGAATACTAGAATTTGAAAAAACTTATAGCCAGATTGAAGACAAAACTAACGATGATTTTAAAAAAATTTCAGATCAATTAAATAATGAACAAAAAGCACTAGAAACACTTTCAGAAAAAATATTTGCAAATATTAGAAATTTAGAAACAAAAGAAGAAATTAATAATTATTTAAAATATTTCAAAAATTTTAATGAAAATCAATCTAGAATATTAAATGACACTATAAATAATTTTGAAAATATTAAGCCTAATAATATTAAAGAAAATTTAAGAAGTATACTAAATGCATTAAATGAAAATTCCAGAAAAATTGAAAATTTACAAGATGTTGTCAGAAAAGATAATGAACAATTATTATCTTTTAATAAAGAAGAAACGAAGAATAAATTTACTGAGAAGACTTTTTTACTTAAAGCTTTACAGGAAAAATATGCAATATTTTTAAGTAAATACGAAACATTAAAAAATGACTCTATAAAAAGAAAAGAGAGAATTAAAAGTATTGATACCGAAATAGATAACTGGCGTAATTTAGAACAAAACTCAAAAACAAAGTCAGAAAATCTGCTATCCAGACTAAAAATTTTAGAAAAAGAATTAGTAAAAATTCAAATAAAACCAAGTGAAATTGGAGAGCAAAAAGGATTTTATCAAGAAAATATTAAAAATACCGAAGAGGCTAGATCAAAAATCAATTCAGAAATTGAAATTGCAGAAAATAAAATCACAGAAATTAATAAAGTATTAACAACTATTAACGAAAAGGTTCTTGAAGCGCGTGAGAAAAAAGTACGTTTTGAAACTCTTATTGATAATCATAAGTTAAAAATTAATGAATTAGAAAATAAAGTTAAGGAAGATTTTAAATGTTCAATCGACGATCTTTTAAACGAAGAAGACAAATTATCTATTGAAAAAATAAATATTGAAGAAATTGAAACTTTACTAAAAAATCTTAAAGATGAGAGAGATAATATGGGTGCGGTAAATTTAAGAGCAGATGATGAAACTAAAAATCTTGAAAATCAAATAAACAAAATGATGGAAGATAGAAAAGATCTTATGGCTGGAATACTAAAATTAAAGTCTAGTATTAACGAATTAAATCAAAAAGGAAGGGAGAAACTAATTGATGCCTACGATAAAGTAGGACGAAAATTTAATGACGTGTATACAAAATTATTCGGAGGAGGAAATGCTAGGCTTGAATTAATAGAATCTGATGATCCGTTAGAAGCTGGTTTAGAACTTTTAGTAAGTCCTCCTGGAAAAAAATTACAATCAATTACTTTACTATCAGGTGGTGAGCAAGCTTTGACTGCTATGGCTTTAATATTTGCAGTATTCTTAATTAATCCTGCTCCTATCTGTATTTTGGACGAAGTAGATGCACCATTAGATGATGCAAATGTTACAAGATTTTGTTCACTAATAGAGGAGCTAACAAAAATTACTGAAACAAAATTTATCGTAATCACTCACCATGCTTTGACAATGTCTAGAATGAATAGGTTGTATGGAGTAACAATGGCTGAAAGAGGTGTTAGTCAATTAGTTGCTGTTGATCTTGAAAAAGCCGAAGAGATGGTAGCATAAAAATAAATGTCAGAATTTGACGATCTAAAGTCCAAAATAGAATTTATAAAAAAAAAATATAAAAAAGATAAAATAATTAAAAATAATAATTCCATTGGATCGGCATTTAAAATGAGCACAGAGTTAGTGGCTGCAGTTTTTGTCGCAATTTTTATTGGTTGGTATATCGATAAATGGTTAGGAACTAAGCCAATTTTTTTAATAATTCTATTATTAGTTGGTATTGTAGCCGGTATATTTAATGTTGTACGATCTGCAAAAATGATTAATAAAGACTAAATTTATGGCAACAAATCCAATGCATCAGTTCGAGGTTTATAAAATCGGACCTTCTTTATCTTTAAATGGAATAGATATTTCTTTTACAAATTCTAGTTTATTTATG
>VHCC01000102.1 GCA_016882185.1 Candidatus Pelagibacterales bacterium
ATCATCCTGCGCATCCAATAAACTTATTGTTGTCTGCTGCATTGATAGAATGGGTGATTGAAAATATTTTAAAAAATGCATTGGATGCGATGGAAGGTGTTGGTATGATCACCATTGAAATTATCGAGCAAGCAGAAGAGGTACATGTTGATATCACTGATACAGGAAAAGGGATATCTGCAGCTCTTCAAAATGAAATTTTCAACCCTGGATTTACGACTAAAAAAAGGGGTTGGGGACTCGGACTCACACTGGCCCGCAGGATTGTGCAGGAATACCACAATGGCAAGCTGACGGTTAAAAATTCAGAATTGGGTAAAGGAACGACTTTCAGGCTGGCTTTTATGAAGTGATTAGTCATTTTGCTTCCTATTTTTCATAATTTTACATTCTTCTTGCCCAGGTGGCGAAACTGGTAGACGCACTACCTTGAGGTGGTAGCGCTGGAAACGGCGTGCTGGTTCGAATCCAGTCTTGGGCACTTTATTGAACTGAAGCCGATTCTTTGATGAATCGGCTTTTTTATTTTTCGATGAATCGCCCGCCAGCAAAGGGCGGAAAGATAATTCAGTTTAAACCCTCGACTGGTAAAAGGGTAAATGATCCTACATGGGCACACTCATATTTACAATTAAAAAGCACAGGTTAATAAATAATTAATTGCTATTTTCATTACTAAAATCAACTTTCCTCAATTAATCAAAATAATGCAATATGAAAAAAATCACCTTTTTATTAATGCTAAGCGTCATAGTGTTTAATGTTTCAACTTATGCTCAAAAGGCCATAAACTCAGTACATCTTTACGACATAAAAAACGAAGCAATGGAGAAAACATATATTGCTGGTTTGAAAGAAATAAATACCATTATGGCTGAAATAGGATTTTCAAAAAATTATTATAGCTATTTAAAGTTAAATGCATCTGACACTACTAAAACATATCGAAGCTGTACAATCGGGCATTGGACTTCAGAAAAAGACTATAAGACTATACATGACCATCCAAAATTTAAGGAATGGGCAACTAAGTATAAAGATATCAATGCTGTTTTTATTGCAGATCAATTATATAGAAGGTTTTATGTTGTTGAATAGGTCAAAAATTGCATAATTCAACATTAAAACAGACACCTGTATTGAGGTGTCTTTTATTTTACCATGTAATTACCTACAAAACCATGACACCAATCAACTTAATCAGAATTCATGTAATGGCATTCATTTATTTAGCACTTGCAGATATTGACGATGATGCTTCTGAAAGCGATATGGGATTATGCATGGAAAGATGATGTTGATCGTGTAAGAAATGCATCACAATTTTTACTTGGTCCACCACCTTTTTTAGAATCATTTAATAATTGGGAAGAGCTTATAGAATGAGCAAAAAAGTAATGAGTTATGTCTAAGCATTTAATTAAAAGAAAAGATGTAGACTTCAATTTAAAAGACGGATGGTATTGTGAAGTCAGTTTAAACAAAAATCCTACAGGTATTAATGTTAAACCAGGTGATAGTATTTATATAGCACAAAATGGGTATGCTATTTATGGTAAAGGTGTAGTTAATAAAGTAGATAACTTCAAATTTCATTCTTTAGAGGAACTTGTTCATTACGCTTTACATAAGAGCAATGTTAAGGATAATGATTACTGGATTTCTAAATTCAAAGACTATAGTGATAAACTGCCTGTTTTATCAATCAAGGGTTTTGAGTATAATTTGATAAATACGGAGTGTTTTGAATTTGCAATTCCTCTGGAGAAGAGATTTTTGCAGCAGCCCGTCTGGTATTATCTTGAAGATAATTTTACCCTAAAAATTCCGTCCTCTTCAAAAAATTTGACAACGCATATTCCCACAAAAATCCGATTAGAAGTTTATCAAAAATTCAAAATAGTCTCCAATGAACACTTGATTGACATTGATCATTTTGTCCCAAGATCAATTGGCGGACCGGGAAATATCATTGAAAACCTGATTCCCATATCTGCTTCCATTAACCGAAAAAAATCCAACCATATTCCAAGCAAGTTATTAGATCTTGCGAAAGAATTTGGTTTTGACAAGCCAAAAGATTTTATACTCTCACACGATAAGTTTTACGCAGATAAGGAAAGTATTCAACTTGCTGAAAAAATCGTCCAAAAAATCAACACCGAATTAAACCTTGAAAAAATAAGATTAATTTATAAAAAAATACGTGATTTTCATTTTCCATATCTTGAAAAAGTAAGATAAGTATAATTATTACGGTTAATGCTCCAAAAAACTACTCTCAATTTCATGCAGCCCTATATCAGCTAGGTTTTTGTAACTTCCTTGTAAATAGCGCGTATATGAAACGACTACTATTCTTCACATTTGTTCTCCTTACTAATCTGCCCAACTCACTGCAGGCACAACCTCTCTGGCTGCGCTACCCAGCTATCTCGCCCGATGGCAATACAATCGCCTTCGGATACAAAGGCGATATCTACCTCGTAGATGCAAAAGGTGGCACCGCCCGCCCGCTGACCATACACGAAGCACATGACATGATGCCCGTATGGAGCCATGATGGAAAAACTATCGCCTTCACCAGCGATCGCTATGGTAACTTCGACGTGTTCACCGTTTCCGTCAACGGCGGTCAGGCACAGAGATTGACCTTTCATTCAGCTAACGACTACCCCTTTGATTTTTCCACCGATGATCAATCCCTTTGGTTCGGCAGCTCTCGGCTGGTTGCTGCCAATAATATTCGGTTTTATAGTCCCCGTCTCTTCCAAAATCTATACAGTGTTCCCATCCAGGGTGGAAATGCCCGCCTGATCTCCGGTGCCGGAATGGACCTTGCCAAGCTGA
>VHCC01000103.1 GCA_016882185.1 Candidatus Pelagibacterales bacterium
AATAACAATTTTATTTTTAATATTTTTTTCCTTGATTTTAATAGAATCGTTGCTATTATTTTCATTTTCAACTTCGAGAAGATCTTGTCTCCAGTTTGAGAAACCCTCTTTCATTCCTTTCTTTTTAGCGATTGCTTTTCCAACTGCTTTTCTTCTGTTATGAAGATACTTATCTGTCTTATCAGTATCGCCATCATTATCAATATCAGCATCCTCCCGACCTACAGGATCAAGTGCTTCATTATGTTGAGGAGATTGTCCGATTCTATCAAATCTTTCTCTTTCTTTTTGACTAGTAATGGCTCTTACAATGTTAGCAGACTTAGTTTGTGCTTCCTCTTTTTTCTTTCCTCTTGATGATAATGCGGTGCGAGCAAGATTTCCTGCACGGCGATACATTGCAGACTCTTTTTCTCTATCAATTGGTTTATAACCTTCATCTACAGAGGCAATCTGCTCCAAATAAACTCTGGAGATATCATTTAGAGGATTGATTGACATTGTAATACTACTTACTTTTTACTGTATACTTATTTATGAACTCTTTAATATTTGACGCTGAATATCCTCTGTATGGTTTTGCCCCAAACTGAAGATTCGTTTTATCACCTTTATCAAACCCAGGAGTCATATCAGCAGCATATTTAAAGTATCCACTTGTTCCAATTAGTGTATTTGGTTTTCCTGGTAATCTAAATTTTTTATCCATCACTCTCTCAGTATATTCCATCAAATCTTTCGTCCAGGACTTAAACATAAATCCATTCTCAGTTACACAAATTAAATGATTGGTTCCTCTACGTATTACTTCACCAATCAATCCTGTGTTTAAGTTTTGGATTTTATCACCGACTCTGAATATTTTTTCGTTTAGATAGTTCTCACGAAGTCCTCTTGGATCATATTTTGGAGCAATCTGCCATAACTCTACAACTTGCTTCTTACCTTTCTTAATTTTCATCCCCTGACGAACTGCATCAAAGAGTGCTTGTGTATCTCCATCATCAAGCGTCTTTGGTGTTCCTCTACGGAAAGATTTAAAATCATCATCAAGAACTGCTTTTCTCATCTTGGATGCAGACATTCCCTCGACACCATCTGCGTCAGCATCACGAACCCCTGCAGAAACCACGCGAATCAAATCAAATGTGTATAGATCTCCATTATATTTTTGTGCTAGATTTTCAAACTCTGATTGACGGTCAGATCCAACAACAATATTTACGTTTGCATATCCTTCTTCTTCTGCTGCAACCAAAACATCAAAAATAGTTACCATGTCTGGATCATTAATAATGTTCTCCTCAAAATCAGGGAACATTTTTTTCATATACGAAACTTTGATGTCAGGATCTAGAGGATTTTTCTTAGGATCTTGTGTTCTAGATGGATAAATTTTTAGATCACCACCCGCTGCTATTTTTTCTGCTGCTTTTAGAAGTTTTTCGTGTCCGACAGTTGGTGGATTAAAACGACCAAATGCAACTGTCACAGTTTTATTATCTATGGAAACATCTGCTGGTGGTGGTTGTGCCTCACTCTTAGGAACTTTAGGTGCTGGTGCTGCTTTAGGTTCTGGTTTTGATGCCGCTGATGGTGCTGGAGATCTCCCTATTGCTCCTTTTGGTCGATCTTTTCCACCCTCTACTCTACCTCTGTCATAAAAAACTAACTTTCCTTTTTCTGTTTTCGCAACAAACTCACCACTGGTGTCTAACCAACCACCATGTCCATCACTTTTAAGATTCAACTTTCTCGCTTGCATCGATGCTTGCGATAAAGATGCCTCATTTAGAAATTGGAAAAAATTCTTCATAGTGTTTGTTTGTATACCTTTATTTATTATCTACGATCATTCATGCTAGTTTGCCATGAGGGGCAAATCTCTTTCCAACCTTTAATGAAAGATATAATAAGTCAGTCCATAATTCTTCTGGTTTGCCTTTAATCTTAGTCATCACATCAGAAAAAAAGTGTAGTTGCATTAATTTAGATTGAGCAATAGACATGGACTTTGATTTATTAGATTCATACATTTTAAGTATTCTATCTTCAAATTCTTTATAATTATTAGTTCCAACTATTTGTGAACTCAGAGATTTATACATCGCTTCATAGTTTCTTTTATCGTTTTTGAATTCATCTGCAGTTTTAGGATACTCTTGATGCTTATTTACAAAGGTGCTTCTGGCAACTCTTTTATTCAATAACGATTCTACAAGACCTACAGGGGCTGCACCACCTCTCCCACCACTACCTTTTACCACACTTTCAAACTTTAGATTTGTAAATCCCTCTCCAGGTGTTCTTATGATGTTAACCCTATATTGTCCAAAAAGAACATAACCACCTTGATTCATTCCATCTTTATTTTCTTCGGTTCTGATTTCAATTTTCACATCACTTGATTTTACTTGCTCAACGTCTGCAAATTCTATACTTTTTGGATCTTTATTAACATACATAAATTTTGCTTTTTCGTTTTCATTTATTTTTTTAAGAGATAATCCAATCAACATATTATCTTTCATTAAATTTAATAATACATTGTTTAATTCCGTTAAAGTTTGTTGTCCGTCTTTTTGAATTGCATCATTTATTTTTTTTGTTACCATAGATTTATTATTTACTGCCCAAATATCTGACGGATTCCAGGTTGTATATTTTCCAACGTCTTTAAGTTTTCCAGAGGGTGTTACTTCCTTTACAAGATCACATTGTTTTTTTATAAATGTCATAAGATCTTGACCGCCATGTTCAAAAATTGTCCATT
>VHCC01000104.1 GCA_016882185.1 Candidatus Pelagibacterales bacterium
AATAGATGTAACATTAGAGTATGCTTTACAGTTTATAAATGACGATGAACTTGTTGAAGTTACTCCAGGATTTATAAGACTTAGAAAAAAATTTCTTTTAGAACATGAAAGAAAGAGAGCGGAAAAAATAAGAGAAAAAGTTGATATATGATTAAAATTAACAAATATTCAGAATTAGGTTTTGTTGATCATGGATGGTTAAAAGCACGACATCATTTTAGTTTTGCATCTTATTACAACCCAAAAAGGATGGGATTTGGCAATATCAGAGTTATAAATGATGATATTATCGATCCTAAAAGTGGATTTAATCCCCATTCACATTCAGACATGGAAATAATCACATTTGTCAGGGAAGGCGCCATAACACATAAGGATAATCAAAATAATGAAGGAAAAACATTTGCTGGAGATATTCAGGTTATGAGTGCTGGTACTGGAATTACCCACTCGGAATATAATTTAGAAACGATTAAAACAAATATTTATCAAATTTGGATTGTGCCAAATAAAAAATCTATAAAACCAAGATGGGAAGCAAAATCTTTTTCTAAAAATTATACCGATAATAAATTGGAAGTTTTAGTCTCAGGTTTTGGAGAAAATTATATAAAAAATACTATTGGAATTTATCAAGATGCTTTAATCTATGGAGGAAAAATAAAAAAAAAAATCAATTTAGAGCATGAAAACAAATATCAAAGTTATATTTTATGTTCTAAAGGGAAATTAAACATAGAAAATAAAATATTAGACAAAGGTGACAGTGCAGAGATAAGAGATATAAAAAAAATTAATATTAAAACTTTAGAAGACTCCGAAATTATAATTATTGATACAAAATAATAATTAAATTTTTAAAAGAACAATACCTGAAACGATTGCAACAACTCCTAGCCACTTTAAAATACTACTCGGATCATTAAAGAATATTACTCCAATTACAAAAGTACCTACTGCCCCAATACCTGTCCAGACAGCATAAGCTACTCCAATATGTATTTCTTTAAGTGAAACCCATAATAATAAACCACTGATTGTCATTGCCATAATTGATAAAAAAAAACCCAAAAATTTATAATTAGGAAAAGACGCAAGTTTCAAGCCTATAGGCCATCCAATTTCAAAAATTCCAGCAAGTATTAGATAGAACCACGAGGACATTTCACATAAATTTAATTAAAAAGATTATAATTTAAAGCATAAATTTTTAAATTTTATTTATTTAGAAGGTTTAAATTTGTTATTATAGAGAACTAATAGCCTCTTTAATTTTTTTGATCTGTAAATCGGCATTCTTAACTAAAATATTTTGATCAGAACTACATGCAACAAAAGTAAAACCTTTTTCAAATAACTGTATGGCAAAATCAGCATCTCCTACTAAAGTACCTGCAGGTTTACCTAAATCTTGTAATATTTTAAGAGAATTTTGTATATTTTCCCATAAATTTTTATCAAGTGTTTTGCCTAATATTCCATAATCTGCAGATAAATCTGCTGGACCAAAAAAAATACCGTCAACTCCTTTTACAGAGGCAATATCTTTTATATTTAATAATGCTTCCTTGGTTTCTATTTGTAAAATTGTGCAAAAATTTTCACTAAATTTTTCGAAATAATCTTTGTCTCTACCGTAATTATTGGCTCTATGGGCTAGTGAAACACCCCTTATGCCAAAAGGTGGATAATTTATGGACGAAATTGCTTTTTCTGCCTGCTCTCTATTTTGGATCATAGGAAATAAAATTCCCTGAGCCCCCATATCAAGAATTGGTTTAACAAAAACTGGATCATTCCAAATCGGTCTTATTATTGTTGCAGTATTAGATGCTTGGTAGGCCTGAAATTGCCCAAGAATTGTTTGATAATTATTAGGCGAATGTTCCATGTCAATTACAACCCAATCATAGCCAGATCCCGACAAAGCATCTGCAACAATGTTGCTGCACAATGAATTCCAGATGCCAACTTGTTTTTTTTTATTTTTTATATTTATTTTAAAAATATTTTTTTTTGTATTCATAAATTAATATTTTACTTTATATGTTTTTATTACATCTTGATTGGGATCTAAACCAAGTCCAAAATTATCCGTAACAGAAAAAGTTCCATTTTTAGGCACGACTGAGTCTTTATACAAACTAGCCTCCTCATAAACATAAAGGCGCTCAACTAATGCTGATGGCCAAAAAGCCGTAATTAAATGCAAAGTTGCTAGCCAGCCAGGTCCAAAATAGGGTGAATGAGGCATAACTTTAAGTTTATTTTTAATAGCTAATTTTATTATTTTCACAAATTCTGATATGCCACCTACTTTTGTTACACTTGGTTGTATGTAATCAACTGCTTTATTATTTACCATCTGGTAAAATTGATAAATTGTATAGCAGTTCTCGCCCGCTGCTATGGGAATATTAATATTTGACCTAAGCTTAAATAAGGTTTCAAAATCTTCAGGAGGAAATATTGGTTCTTCTAACCATAATAATTTATATTGCTCTAACTTTTTACCTATATTTAAAGCGGTGTCATAATCCCAGGGACAGTTAGTATCAACCATCAAGGGGATTTTTTCTCCTATGGCCTCTCTTGCAGCCCGAACATATTCTTCGGTTATTTCATGCAATTTTATAAATTTATATCCATTTTTCAAAGACTCTAAACATTTTTCTTTTATAATATCACAATCTGCGTAACGATATAGGCTTGCATAACCTTCAAGTTTTCTTTTTTCTGAGTTTAAA
>VHCC01000105.1 GCA_016882185.1 Candidatus Pelagibacterales bacterium
TCATCAGCTAAAATTTTAGATAAAATTGTTCCTAAAGTTCAATGAAGATAGAGAATTATATTCGATTTTATGGAAAATCTTTTTACTGGGCTGGTAAATTTTTAGAAAAAGAAGTTTTTGAAGATTGCTCAACTCTTTATGCTTTTTGCAGAGTTATTGATAATTTAGTTGATAAAAAATCAAATTCAAAGAAAAATATAAAAAAGTTTATAAAAGACTACCAAAGTCAAAATTCTAAAATTCAAGTTAATAAAAAATTCAAAAAAATTGAGACGAAGTATCAAATTCCAAAAAAGTATATTAACGACTTATTTTATGGAATAAATTTGGACACAAAAACTGTCAAAATAAAATCAACAAAAGAAATTATTAGATATTCCTATTATGTAGCTGGAACAGTTGGAGCAATGATGTCTTATATTTTTCAAACCTCAAAACCCCAAGCCATAAAACATGCAATAAATCTTGGAATAGCAATGCAGCTTACAAATATTTCAAGGGACGTATTAAAAGATGCTTATTTAAATAGAATTTATCTACCTGAAAATATGTTAAATAAAGAAATTACAGCTAATGATATTATAAAAAAAAAATTTAATAAAAAACATTTATTCTTAGTAATTAAAAAAATAATATTTTTATCAGAAAAATATTATGATAATGGAAATATCGGAATTAAATATCTTCCAAAGAAAGTAAAATTTCCAATTTTTTTAGCAAGCTCATTATACAGAGGTATTGGAAAAAAAATTTTTAGTTCAAGTTACAATAGATATTTTTTAGATAGAACTTATTTAAATTTCATGGAAAAAATAATTATAACTTTTAAATCATTTTATTTTTTCTTTATTGTTAATAATAGTTACAAAAATTAAAATATAATGGAAAAATTTGATTATATTATAGTTGGCGCTGGCTGCTCGGGTCTTTCTCTAGCTTATGAGATGAATGCTAAAAATCTTTTTAATGATAAAACATGCGCTATAATTGATAAAAGAAAGGAATTTAACAGAGATAAAATATGGTCATACTGGAATATTTACGAACATTCTTTTTATGATTGTTTAATAAATAAATGGGATAAGTTTTGTGTAAAAAAAACTCAAAATGAGATAATTTTAGATTGTGAAAATTTTCAATATCAATCAATTGATAGTCAAAAGTTTTATAAAAAAATTTTAGACAATTTAAATTCAAATAAAAATATAAAATTAATTTTAAATAAGTCTGTCGATAAAATTTATGAAAATAAAGATGAGGCAATTGTACAATGTGGTGATGAAATCTTTAGATCAGATATAATATTTAACAGCTCATTGGATAATAGGACGACTAAAGAAAGCGAGCTTTTTCAACACTTTTACGGCTGTGAAATTGTTTTTGATGAAAATGTAAATTTACCAGAATATCCAATTATAATGGATTTTAACTGTAGCCAAGATAATTGGGTTCATTTTTTTTACACATTACCGATGGGTAAGAATAAAATTTTTATTGAAAACACATGGATATCAAATACAAAAAACTTTACCTTTGAACGATATATTGCTGAAATAAATTACTACATTCAAAATAATCTTAATTATAAAAAAAAATACAAAACTAATTATTCAGAAATAGGATCAATTCCTATGTTTCATTTCAAAAACAATGTGAAATATAAAAAATTAATTAATATTGGTACTGCCGGTAATCTCACGCGCAAAAGCACTGGATATACTTTTTTAAATATTCAAAAATCAGTAAAACAAATAGCTATTAATATTTCAAAGAAACAGAATATAAAAGAAACGAGTGTAAGTTTAAAATATAACTACCTTGATAATATATTCATAAAAGTTCTCTTTGAAAAAAAAGGAAGTATGTATGAAGTTTTTTTTGACCTTTTTAAAAAAAATAAGACAAAAGATATCGTAAAGTTTTTATCAAATACAAGTAATTGGTTTGAAGATTTAAAGATAATTCTATCAATGCCCAAGTTAATTTTTATTAAAAAGTTATTAAATTTATAATTACATGAGTAAAGTTGTGAAAAAATATTTTGTTAATATAAATTATTTTTTTGTTGCCTTGGTAATATTTTTGCTACTAATTCAAAGTAAAGTCGATTTGACCATAACAACTAAATATATCATTTGTTTTTTTTTAATTGCGACAATTGGAATTTCACACGGAGCTTATGATGGCCATAAAGGGTTAGTGTTTTTAAAAGAAAAAATTAATTTTCCAAAATTATTATTTTATTTTACCTATATAAGTCTTGTTTTATTTGTTTTCTTTTTTTGGTATTTAAATCCAAAAATCTCTTTAATTATTTTCTTAATTATATCTTCCTTTCATTTTGGCAAAGAAGATTTGGAAATTTACATAACTAAGATATTTAGATTTAGAGTCATTATCTTTTTTTTAAAAGGGTCGCTAATTATCTTATTACCGCTCTATTTTAAATATGATGAAACAAATGAAATTTTTAATAGTATACTTTTTTTACAATCTTCAACTTTGATTCCAAGTAACTTTGTAACATTATTTCTACCTTTAAATTTGTTACTTCAGTTTTTTTTTTATATTTATATTTTGATAAAAAGAAATATTTTATATAAAGATTTTTTAATTATTTTTTCTGAGATTTTTTTAATAATAATTATTTTTTATTTATTTAGTATTATAACTGCATTTACACTTTACTTTTGTTTTATACATTCACTTAAAAATATAATTG
>VHCC01000106.1 GCA_016882185.1 Candidatus Pelagibacterales bacterium
GTAAATTTATTTAAAAATACTTTAAAAGATCAAGGGATCGAAGTTCGTTTTGCAGATCCAATTGATCCTAAAAATTTTGAAAAACTAACAGATGATAAGACGAGAGGATATTATGGTGAAACTTGTCCTAATCCTTATCTTAGAATTTTTCCAATAAAAGAGGTTGCTGAAATTGGTAAAAAATTTGGAATTCCATTAATTATGGATAACACGGCATCACCTATCATTTGCAAACCCTTAGAACATGGTGCTGCAATTGTGATGCATTCTTTAACAAAGTTTATTGGTGGTCATGGAAATTCAATTGGGGGAATTATTGTAGATGGTGGAAATTTTAATTGGACTGCAAATAAAAAAAGACAACCCTTTTACAATGAGCCAGATCCATCTTACGGTGGAGCTGTGTGGGGTGAGGTTGTTCCTCAATTAACAGGAGCTAACATTCCATTTATTATAAGAGCACGAGTTGTGTTACTTAGAGATTTAGGCGCTCCTTTATCGCCTTTTAATGCATGGCAAATTATGCAAGGATTAGAAACTTTGGCGTTACGTATGAAGCAACATTGTTCTAATACTGAAAAAGTTGTTTCCTACTTAACTAAACACAGCAAAGTTCAAAAAGTAATTTACCCAAGTTTACATGCTGGTGAAATTGGAAATCGTGCGAAAAAATATTTATCTGGCGGATTTGGGGCATTGTGTGGAGTTGAATTAAAAGGTGGAATTGATTCGGGTAAAAAATTTATTAATGCATTAAAACTTTTATATCACGTTGCAAATATTGGTGATGCAAGAAGTCTTGCAATTCATCCAGCTTCAACTACCCATTCACAACTTTCCTCTGAAGAGCAATTAAAAGCAGGAGTAACGTCAGGGTATGTAAGACTATCAATTGGAATTGAACATCCAGATGATATTTTAGCTGATATTGATCAGGCGCTGAAGGCAGCTTAAATTAATTTAGAATTAATTTTAACAGTATTTGTTAGGGCTTTGTGAATAGGACATTTGTTTGATATTTCAAACAATCGGTTTCTTTGCTCATCCGTTAAGTTACCAATAAGCTCAATTTTTCTATCAATATCACCACTCTCATTTCTATTTAATGTGATGATAATTTTATCAAGTGGCAATTTTTTAAGACGAGCATACATTCTAAGAGTAATTGAAGTGCATGATCCAAGGGAGGAAAGTAAAAAATCATTTGGACTTAAGCCTTTGTCAGTCCCTTCAGGGAAAGATAACGGTTCATCTGCAAAAAGCTTATGGCCTCTTACAGTTACGCTTTGAACGAAAGGACCAGGACCTACCTCAGAAACTGTAACAGTATTATCTTTTTTAACATCACACATGGTCATTACTTAGATGCTTTAAATTCCTCGTAAGTAGAGTCTAAAAATCCTTTAACACTTCTTAAAAATTCAGCTTCATCTAAAAGAAAAGAGTCATGCCCGTTATTTGTTATAATTTCTACAAAACTGACATCTGCACCAATAGAGTTGAGCGCAATAAGAATTTTTTTACTTTCATGTGTTGGATATAACCAATCTGTGGAGAAAGAAATTATACAAAATTTAATTTTTGTATCTTTAAAAGCGTTTGCAAGCACACCATTATTTTCGCGGTATAAATCGAAATAATCCATTGCGCGTGTTAAATATAAATAGCTATTAGCATCAAAGCGATCAACAAAAGCATTACCTTGATATTTTAAATAACTCTCAACTTGAAAGTCGGCATCAAAAGTAAATTTAAAGTCACCAGTCTTTTGTAATTTTCTTCCAAATTTTTCCTGCAAACCTTCTTCAGATAAGTAACTAATGTGACCTGCCATACGCGCCACTGACAATCCTTTTCTTGGATTTTTATTTAGCTTTAAATAATCTCCATTGGACCATTCAGGATCAGCCATAATTGCTTGGCGTGATAGTTCATTGAATGCAATATTTTGTGCTGAATGACTTGCAGTACAAGCAATTGGAATTGCAGAATAAGTTCTTCCAGGATTTGATGAGCAAAATTGCAAAACTTGCATTCCACCCATTGAGCCGCCTAATACACATAAAGTTTTTTCAATTTGTAAATGATCTAGTAATAAGACATGCGCATTAACCATATCTCTTATGGTTACCAATGGAAAAGTGTTTTGATAAAGTTCATTAGTTTTTGGATTAATAGATGTTGGACCAGATGTTCCCATGCAACCTCCCAAAACGTTTGCACAAATTATAAAATATTTATTTGTATCAACTGCTTTATTTGGACCAATTGCAGTAACCCACCAGCCATCTTTTCCAGTAATCGGATTAGTTCCAGTTGCAAACTGATCACCGCTTAATGCATGAAATACCAAAATTGCATTGTCTTTATTTGCATTTAAAGTTCCATAAGTCTCATAGGCAATTGTAAAATTATCTAAAGTTTGTCCAGATTCCAGTCTTAGTGGTTTTTTAATTTCTATATTTTTGACTTTGCTTTTATCTATAATCATTTAATCCAATCTGGACACGGTAGCCCTTTAGATTTTAAAAATTCACGGTTAAATAATTTGCTACTATAACGCGTTCCAATATCACATAAAATTGTGACTATAATTTTGTTTGGACCCATTTTTTTTCCAAGTTCAATTGCGCCTGCAACATTAATTCCAGAGGAACTGCCAAGACATAATCCATCATCATGTAGTAAATCAAACACAATATTTA
>VHCC01000107.1 GCA_016882185.1 Candidatus Pelagibacterales bacterium
CAAGTGCCGCTTTTGCAGATAAAGCTGGTTATACGGGAAAGACAATGACTAAAGAAGAGTATATTAAAAACGCTGAAAAGATCTTTGACAGAATTGATGCAAATAAAGATGGAAAAATAACTCCTGAAGAGCGAAGAGCTTACTGGAAAGAAAAAAAACTCGAGCATCAACACAAAAAGGAAATGCACGAGAAGCTACATCAAAATAAAAAATCATAATTTAAGATAAAATTTAAAATTAGGTCTGTTGAAAAATTCGATAGACCTAATGATATCTTGAGTAGTAATAATAGACTTAATCTATTAATTAGCATTTTATATATATAATTTAAGAAAACTAAAAATTAATCAGTTTTGTTTAAAAAAATTTATTTTAAATACTTCCAAAAAAAAAAATATTTCACATTAAAAGAAAATATTAGAAAAAAAGAATTACTAATAAACTTTTCAAAAAATTTAAATGTTCTTGAAGAAGTTTCAAAAAATTTAAAAAAAAAAAATATTTCATTTTTACATTCTGGTCATATTGGTGATATAATTTGTGCTCTACCGCTATTAAAATATTTAGGTAAAAAATCAAAAATAACTATTTACTTAAATCATAAAAATTCAAAAAATTTTCAAGGACAAGAGAGAATGTTAAATTACAAATCTATAAAAATGTTACTTCCCTTGCTTAAGAAACAAAAGTTTATTTTAAAAGCGGAAGTATTTAAGAATCAAAAAATAGATATAAACCTAGATTATTTTAGGAAACTCCCGATTAATTTCAATATAGATCCAAGAAAGTATTATGGTTTTCTCACAGGATTAAAACTAAACTACGAAAATAAATGTTTAATTTTAAATAAAATAAAAAATTCAAAAAAAAAAATAATCATTATGAGGTCATTAAGAAGACAAAACCCTTTAATTGATTATAGTTTTCTGAATACATATCCAAATATTTATTACCTTGGACTTAAAGATGAATTTGAAGATCTTAAAAAAAAAATACCAAGTCTAATTTTTTATAATTGTAAAAATTTTTTAGAATTGGGAATTATTATAAACTCTTGTAAAATATTTATAGGAAATTCATCTCTTGGCTTCGCATTAGCTGAGGCTTTAAAAGTTACAAGACTGTTAGAGTACGACCCTCTACACCCTATGATTGACCCTATCGGAAAAAAAAGTCACGTTTTTTTTCATCAAAAAGATTTTGAAAATTCATTTAAAAGACTTTATTTAAATTAAAAAAAAATTTCTAACTTTGGTAAAGGAAAAATAAATTTTGTTCCTTGACTAATTAGTTTTTTTTCTCTTTTTAAGATCTCATCTTTAAAATGCCATGGTAAAACCAAAAAATAATCAGGATTAAGTTTTCTAGAAGCAGCTTCTGAGATTATTTTTATTTTTGAACCTGGGGTATATAGACCAAATTTTAAGGAATTTCTTTCAGCAATAAAACTTACAGTTTTATTAGATATTTTAAAATATTGTAAAAGCACATTTCCTTTTGTAGAGGCCCCATACCCATGAATAGTCTTATTTTTTTTTTTAATTTCTTTTAATTTTAAATTAAGATTTTTTTGCAATTTTTTTATATTATAAAAAAAGTTTTGATATGTTTTTATATTGTCTAATTTTTTTATTTTTTCAATTTTTAATAATTGCTTCAAAGTATTCTTTTGTTTAAAAAGCGCACTTTTTTTACAAATAAAAAAAGTTGTTGTACAACCATTAATTTCATTTTGACTTAAATCAAATATTCGTAAATTATTTTTTTGACATATTTCATTTAATATTTTTGTACTGTAATAACCAATATGTTCATGACAAAACGCATCAAACATATTTTTTTTTAGAATTGAATATAGATCTGTAAATTCTAAAATTAAAATTCCATTATCTTCTAAAATATTTTCTATATCATTTAGAAAATTATTTGGTTTATGAAGGTCATAAAATACAGCAAGTGCTGTAATTATTTTGAATTTTTTATAAGTTAATTTTTGTATATTTTTTTTTGAAAAAAAATCAGCTACGAAAAAATTAATTTTTTGGTATTCTTTAATATATTTATTTATTATTGGATCAATTCCAAATTTTATTACTGTTGCAGGATAAAAGTTTAATAAGGTTGCATCATTACTTGCAATATCGAGCACATAATCATTTCTTTTTAACTTTACTAACGAGGATGCAATTTTGACAATATCTTTTACATGTGACCGCATGGTTTCGTTAATTCCAGTCCTATATCCATAGTCATTATTAAATAAATAACTCTGATTAAATTTATCTTTTAGCTGCACAAGTTTACAATTCTTGCACATAACAAGATTAATTGGAGCTTTTTTAATGTTTTGATTTTTTTTTGGAAACTTACCAGTAAAAGATATTCTACCGAAGTTAATAAGGCTTCTTGATTTGTGGTAATTACAATTGATACAGAGAAATTTCATAAAAATAAAAATATATAAACTTTTACTCAATATAAATATTAAAATAATTCGGTTAAATTGTTTTTTAATGTTATGATCGCCTTATGCCAAAAGTAGTTCCCATACAACAATATCAAAACAAACCTTTTGAGGAACTGCGAGATATTTTTACAAATGATTTACAACACGTTGAAGAGTTCACTAGATCAAGACTTTCAAGTGATGTGCGTCTCATAAATGAAATGTCAACGTATCAACAGGACTCAGGTGGAAAAAAAC
>VHCC01000108.1 GCA_016882185.1 Candidatus Pelagibacterales bacterium
ATGCCTTCTAAAAAAGTTATAGCTTGGGCTAAAAAGAAAAAGGCAGATTTTGAAATATTACATGATGCAAAAGATGCGGCAGATAATGCAGATTGTATTATGACAGATAAATGGATTTCCATGGGTGATAAGGGAAATTTAAGTAAAAAAAGAAAAGCATTTAAGCACTTTCAGGTTAATGAGAAATTAATGAAAGTTGCAAAGAAAGATGCGATTTTTATGCATGATTTACCTGCACAAAGAGGAGAAGAGGTAAGTGCTGGAGTGATTGATGGCAAACAATCAGTTGTTTGGCAGCAAGCTGAAAATAGACTGCACTGTCAAAAAGGAATTATTGAGTGGTGCCTAAAAGGTAAATGATTGAAAGAGCAATTGTTTTAGCTGCAGGCTTTGGAAAAAGAGTTCTTCCCCTTACTAATACTACTCCAAAACCACTACTAAAAATTAATAATGTAAGCTTACTTGCAAACACTTTAAATTTTCTAAAAAAATTTGGAGTTAAACATTTTGCAATTAATACTCATCACCTTGGGGAACAAATAGAAAATTTTGCAGAAACTAATAAAGGTATTTACGATATTAAAATTTTTAAAGAAAAAGAAATCTTAGGGACAGGAGGCGGCATTAGAAATGCTTTGTCATTTTTTTTAGACAAACCATTTATCTCCATTAATAGCGATACTATTTGGTCTGATGAATATTTATCACCTCTAAAAAATTTATATAAAAATTTTATTAAATTTAATGCAAATTCAGGTCTTTTAATGATTAAAAGAGAAAATAGTTTCGATGAAACTTTAAAGGGAGATTTTACTATAAAATCAGACCCTTTTTTGTTTAGACAAGCTGGCGATACTAATAATTTAATTTTTACAGGCTGTCAGATTATTAATCCTATTTTATTAAAAGATAAAAAGAATGAAAATTTTTCAATTCAACCTGTTTGGGATGAAGCAATTGCTGATAAGAAAATGGTTGGCGAGGTTGCACAAAATATATTTTATCACGTAACGGACTTAGCTATTTACGAGAAGTTAAAAAAGTTAGATCTTATTCGTTAATTAAGATTTTTTTGGCTCGTTTTTGATCTAAATATAAATACTTTGATAAACTCATATCATCTTTAAATATAACATGAATTGGATTTCCTGTTGGAATTTCAAGTTCTACAATTGAGCTGTCTGTAATATTAAATATTTTTTTACAAAGAGATCTTAAGCTATTTCCATGAGCTGAGATAATTATATTTTTCTCTTTTTTTAAAACTGGCAAAACATTATTTTCATAATAAGGGATAACTCTTTTGAAAGTATCCTTAAGGGACTCTGTGTCAGGAATTAAATTTTTATTAATATTTTTATAAATTGGGTAATGAACAGGGTGATCAGGATTGCTTTTATCCATGGGTGGAGGAGGAATATCATAACTTCTTCGCCAAATTTTTACTTGTTGTTCACCGTGTTTTTTTGCTGTTTCTTCCTTATTGAGCCCTTGTAAAACTCCATAGTGTCTTTCATTTAATTCCCAAGCTTTAAATATATTATTAATACTTAAATTAAGTTTTTTGTTTATTTCTTCCAGCGTTAAAATCGCTCTTTTTTGAAAAGAAGTGAAAGCAAAATTAAAATCAAGGTTGAGGTTTTTAATTAAAGAACCTGCTTGTTTAGCTTCCTCTATTCCTTGTTTAGTAAGTTCAGCGTCATACCATCCTGTAAATCTGTTTTCTAAATTCCATTGACTTTGACCGTGTCTTACTAAAATTAAATTATACATTTTTTATTTTTTAAATTGTGATACTAAAAAATTATGAGTGATTATAAATTATTTTACATGACTTGTAAGAATAAAGTTGAAGCAAATAAAATCGCTTATGCTCTAGTAAAAAAAGATCTAGTTGCCTGCGCAAATATTATACCAAATATAAAATCTTATTTTAAATGGAATAATAAAAAAGTTAACATTATAAAAGAAAGTGTTCTTATTGGAAAAACTGTAAAAAAAAATATTAATAAAATTATTTCATATGTAAAAAAAATCAGCTCCTACGATTGTCCGTGCGTTGTCTTTGTAGATATTAAGAACGGTAATAAAGATTTTTTAAGTTGGATTAAAAGCTCTACCAAATAAAATTATTTAAACTAAGTTTAGTTTAATGATTCGAAATAAATTTAAATTTTTATTATATTTTTCACTTCTTATTGTCACTTCTTGTATTTCGGCCCCAAGGGATACTTCTAATACATGTTTAATGTTTACCGATAATTATTTTTGGTACAAATTTGTAAAAAATTCAGAAAAAAAATGGGGAGCTCCAGTGGAGTTACAAATGGCAATTATTCAAAGAGAATCCGACTTTGATTGGTTGGCTGCACCAGAGTGGGATAAATTATTTAAAGTTATTCCCTATAAGAGAAAATCTAGTGCATTTGGATATTCGCAGGCAATTAATAAAACCTGGGAACAATTTCAAAAAGAAACCAATCAACCTCTTGCACTTAGAATAAGTTTTAATGACTCCGTGGATTTTATTGGGTGGTATATTAATAAAACTAATCAAATATTAAAAATTCCAAAAGATGATTATTTTAAACAATACATTGCTTATCACGAAGGTTGGGGTGATTTTAAAAATTATCAAAAATCTCCAGTAGTCATTCCGTACGCACGATCAGTTGAAAGAGTTGCAAA
>VHCC01000109.1 GCA_016882185.1 Candidatus Pelagibacterales bacterium
GCTCTTTTTTGAAGAGATGTAAAAGCTGTATCAAATTTAATATTTAGTTGTTTAATAAGTTCACCGCATTTTTCAGCTTCTTTTAATCCTTTTTCTGTAAGATCCGCATCATACCATCCAGTGAATTTATTTTCTAAATTCCATTGGCTTTGACCATGCCTTACTAGGATTAAACAGTACATTTTTTAATATATGAACTATGATAAATTTATAAAATGAGCAAATTTAAGATACTGTATATTACTTGTAAAAATAACAAAGAAGCTAAGCAAATAGCAAAAAATTTAGTAAAAAAAAAACTTATTGCTTGTGCAAATCTGTTTCCAAATATTAGTTCTATTTATAGGTGGAAAAAAAAAATTTATTCATCAAGTGAAACCGTTTTAGTTGCAAAAACTATTAATAGTAAAATTAAGAATATAATACAGTTAGTAAAAAAAAATCATTCTTATGCATGCCCCTGTATAGTCTTTGCAGATATTAAAAATGGAAATAAAGATTTCTTAAATTGGATATCAAAATCAGTTAAAAGTTAACTTTAAAAAACTCTCAAAATGAATAGTTTTGAGATTAATGATTCGAATTTTTATAAAGTTTATAGCTATTATATTGTTTATATCTGGCTGCGGAACTGTACCAAGGGATACTTCCAATGCTTGCCTAATTTTTTCTGAGAATTACTTTTGGTACAAAGCAATAAAAAGTTCTGAAAAAAAATGGGGTGCACCCATTGAATTACAGATGGCCATAATTCAAAGAGAGTCCGACTTTGACTGGTTAGCCGTTCCTGAATGGGATAAATTATTTAAGATTATCCCTTATAAAAGAAAATCTAGTTCTCTTGGATACTCCCAGGCAATAAACGCAACTTGGGAACAATTTCAAAGAGAAACTGATCAAAAATATGCTCTTCGAATAAGTTTTTATGATTCAGTTGATTTTATTGGATGGTACATAAATAAAACAAATGAAATTTTAAAAATATCAAAAAGTGATTATTTTAAGCAGTATGTTGCCTATTATGAGGGCTGGGGTAATTACAAAAATTATAAAAAATCAAAAGTAGCAATTCCTTATGCTAAGGAAGTTGAGAAAATGGCCATTAAATATCGAGAACAAATGAGTCAATGCAAATCTCAACTTAGTACAAGCAAGTTTATTATTTTTTAATTATTTTTATTTACCTGAAGCTGTTTATTAAGTTCTATCTCTACAGCATCAATTCTTTCAGTTTTTTTGCCAATAATTAGATACATTGATGGAATTACATAAAGTGTAAAAAAAGTTGAAAATAACATTCCAGTAAAAATTACAATTCCAACTGTAAGGCGGCTAGCAGAACCAGGTCCAGTTGCCACAATCAAAGGTATAACACCAACCATAGTTGATATTGACGTCATTAAAATAGGCCTAAGTCTGATTGCGCAAGACTCTTTAATTGCTTCATCAATTGATTTACCTTCAGTTCTCAGTTGGTTTGCAAATTCTACAATCAAAATTCCATTTTTTGCAGCAAGGCCAATCAAAGTTATAAGCGCAACTTGACTATAAATATTTAGAGAACTTCCTACAATCCATAGTCCAATAATACCTCCAAAAATCGCAAGAGGCACAGTGAGCATTACTGTTGCAGGATGTCTCCAACTTTCAAATTGTCCAGCTAACGATAAATATGCTGTAAAAAGTGCTAATAAAAAAATAAAGTAGATTGTTGCACTTGTAGTTTTGTATTCTAGGGACGCTCCCTTATAGTCAATTCTTGCTTCAGAAGGTAGCTTAGTTTTAACTATATTTTCTAGGTAAGTTAAGGCTTCATTAATAGTATAGTTTCCTGCGAGCCTAGCACTAATTGTTACTGCTCTTTCTCTATTATATCGATTTAATGCATTAAACGTTGCATTTTCAGAGTAGCTTGCAATGCTAGATAGTGGAATAAGTTTTCCAGTATTTTTAGATCTTAAAAAAATTTTGTTAAGATTTGAAGGCTGTTGTCTATTTTTTAAATCAGCCTGAAGCACTATAGAATATTCCTGACCATCTTTTGTATATTTCGTGATTTCTTTTGATCCATATAAAGTCTGTATTGCATTTCCAATCGAGTCTATTGTGATTCCTAAATCAGCAGCTTTTTCATTATTAATTTTAATTTTTAATATTGGCTTTGTTAAATCTAAATCGTCATCGATATTTAAAAGATTCTTATTTTTTCTAGCTTCTTCCTTAATTAATTCCTTCCAACGAACCAATTGCTCGTAGGTAGAGCCCTTAATTACAAATTGAACAGGTTTATCAGCAGACGCTCTAAGACTTTGAGGCATTACCGGAAAAGCTTTAACACCAGGGTTACTGCTCAATTTTTGAAAAATTTCACCAATATCTTTTCCACCAAATTTTTTTCTTTTAGACCATTCTTCTAATAAAACAATTACAAATCCTGAATTAACAGTTCCCTTGCTTGAGCCAAAACCTGGAATTCTTGTAAGAATTTCTCTGTATTCTCCTTTTCCTAGTTTTGGTAAAAATATTTTTTCAATTTGTTCAACTTTTTCAAGGGTATAATCAAAACCTGCGCCCTCAGGTGCTTGAACAATAACAAAGAAGACGCCTCTATCTTCATCAGGAATAAGCTCTTTAGGAGTTATTTTAAAAAGAGCTAAAGTTGAAATAAGAATAATG
>VHCC01000110.1 GCA_016882185.1 Candidatus Pelagibacterales bacterium
CCCTCAATATTTGTTTGCATTGTTTTAAGGTCAATTTTAATTGTTCCCCACTTTGATACATCAAGTTTAGGTTCTGAAAACATAGCTGGAATATCTTCTGGATCAAATCCCAATGCTTTAATTACCATATCAGCTTTAATTTTAACCTCGGATCCGGAAATGATTTCTGGTTTTTGTCTTCCAGTTGCATCTGTTTCTCCTAATTTCATTTTAGTTACTATAACTTCACTCACGTTACCGTTTTTTCCAATAAATTCTTTAGGATTTGTTAACCATTGAAAATCAACGCCTTCTTCTTCGGCATTATTAACCTCTCTTGCTGATCCTGGCATATTTTTTTTATCTCTTCTATATAAACACTTAACTGATTTTGCATTCTGCCTTATTGAAGTTCTAACACAATCCATTGCTGTATCGCCGCCGCCTATTACAACTACGTCTTTTCCCTCGGCATTTAAATACCCTTCATCAAATAATTTTACTTTGTCTCCTAATCCTTTTTTATTTGATGCTGTTAAAAACTCCATTGCTGGATAAATATTTTTTAAGTCTGATCCTGGAATTTCTACTTCTCTTGCCTTGTATACGCCAGTTGCAATGAGTATTGCATCGTGTTTTTTTTTTAAATCAGATAAAGTTGCATTTTTTCCAACAACAAAATTTAACTGAAATTTTATTCCACCTTCAATTAAAAGCTTGGTTCTTCTTTCAACAATATTTTTTTCTAATTTGAAATTAGGAATTCCATAAATTAGCAAACCACCGGGCCTGTCATACTTATCATAAACTGTAACTTCATATCCAATTTTTCTAAGTTGTTCTGCAGCCGCAAGACCTGCGGGCCCCGCTCCAATTATTCCAATACTGTGTCCTAAACTTTTTTTAACTTTAATTGGTTTTACCCAACCATTCTCAAAAGCAGTATCCGTTATAAATTTTTCAATTGATCCAATGGTGACTGTGCCGTGTCCTGCTCTCTCAATCACGCAATTGCCCTCACAAAGTCTATCTTGGGGACATATTCTTCCACAAACCTCTGGCATATTATTTGTTGCTGAAGAAACTTCATAAGCTTCTTCAAGTCTTCCTTCAGCAGTTAGTTTCAACCAGTCAGGAATGTTATTTGATAATGGACAATGAATTTGACAATATGGAACCCCACACTGCGAGCATCTGCTTGATTGTTCTTCAGCTTTTGGAGCAATATAGTTTTTATATATTTCGGAGAAATTTTTTACTCTCTCATCCACGCTGGATTTTTCAGGTGTTTGCCCCTTAGTTGTCACAAACTTTAACATTTTTTCTGACATTATTTTAAAATACCTGTATTTTTTCGTTTTTTATGAATATTTTCACAAAAACATAAATTTTAAAAGATTAATTAGGTCAGTATTTATGATCAAATTCTTTAGAAATACTAATTAATCAATTAAAAATTAGATAATTAGTATTTTTCAATTTAAAATTGTAAACAGTTTATAACTAATTATCTAATTTATAATAACATTCTCCTAGACTAAAGCTTTCCTAATGGACGAATTACTAAAAATAATAATTCTAGGCATTGTCCAAGGTATTACTGAATTTTTACCCATTTCTTCCAATGCACATTTAATAATAGTTGAGCAATTATTAAATTTCCAAAATAACAATGAAATACTAAATCTTGTTTTTCATTTAGGATCTTTATTTGCAATTATTACTTATTTTTTTTCAGAACTTTTAGGATTATTAAAAAAACCTAAAATAATTTTTAATCTCATTATTGCAACCCTACCAGTGGTTATTATTGGATATTTTGTATTTAAATTTCGACTTATAGACTATGGAAATTTTCCAAGTAAAATAATTGCGATAACCACAATTATTTTTGGAATTGTCTTATTTTTTAGCGACAAAATAAAAATTACAAAAAAACTATACACAGACCTTAATGCAAAGAATTCTTTAATAATTGGATTATTTCAGGTGATAGCTTTAATTCCTGGAGTGAGCAGATCTGGAATTACATTAACAGCTGGACGTTTTCTTGGGTATTCAAGACTCGATGCCGCAAAATTTTCCTTTTTTTTATCAATACCCACTACAGCTGGAGCGTGTTTTCTTGGGATCCTGGATTTAATAAAAATGGATAGTACAGATTTTAACTATATTGCCATTGTTGCATTTATAGTTTCATTCATCTCATCATATCTAACAATAAAATATTTTCTATCTTTTATATCCAGATTTAATTTAAATTTTTTTGTTTATTACAGGATAATACTCGGGGTAATAATATTATTATTTATTTAACGATTTGTTTGGCTAAAAATATAATTAGGTAAAATAATCTCAACGCTCCTTGTATATATGCCAAGTTCTGAAAAACCTGGGTAGTGATTAGAGCAAATATTATCTGATTTTAATATTTCAAGCTGATCTTCTGTAAGTAAAGGATTAGGAAATAATTGCATTATTTTTGCTTGTACTCTTGAAATAAAATCTGGAAGTCCAACTATTAATCTTTTTTTATTTAGAGAAACCAGCAAGGTCTCAATTAATTCTTTAAACGTATAAACCTTAGGCCCTCCTAACTCATAAATCTGACTAGGATT
>VHCC01000111.1 GCA_016882185.1 Candidatus Pelagibacterales bacterium
AATTTACAAGAGACTGTCCTTTAAGTGGAAAAGATGCTCCTGTAATTAATTATAAAAATTTAAAATTACTTCAAAAATATATATCTGAAACTGGAAAAATGTTACCAAGTAGAATAACTTCTGTTTGTTACGCAAAACAAAAAGAGTTATCTAACGAAATAAAAAAAGCTAGAATATTAGCTTTATTACCTTTTGTGGCGGATTAAGTATGGAAGTTATTCTTTTAGAAAATATTAAAAAATTAGGAAAAATTGGTAGTAAAGTCAAAGTTGCAAACGGTTTTGCTAGAAATTATCTCTTAAAGAATAATAAAGCTTTAGTAGCCTCTAAAGAAAATTTAGCTATTTTTGAAAAACGAAGAGAAGAGTTAAATAAAAAAAATAATGAACTAAAAAACGAGGCTGTAAAAATTCAAAAAAAAATAGATAAATTTGAATTGAAAATTACTAAGAATTCCATGGAAGGTGGCGCACTATATGGATCTTTAACTATTAAAGAGATAATTCAAAATTTAGAATTACATAATTTTAAAAATATTTCAGCAAATATGATTGAGCTTAAGGAACAAATTAAAAAAATTGGGGACTATACAGTAATTATAAATTTACATGCCGACGTTCAAGCCTCAATAAAAGTAAAAGTCGTTTCAGTTGAAAAAATAGTCTAAATAAAAAGTTATTAACTTATCCACATCAAATTAAGTTTAAAATTTTCTATACTCATATCTTAAATAAATTTAAATATTTGCATGAGTGCAGAAAATATTAGAATTTTAAATACAACAAAAGAATTGCCTAATAACATAGAGGCAGAACAAATAATATTAGGCTCAATTTTAGTAAATAATGAAATATTTGACGAAATTTCTACTATTGTTAATGAAAATATCTTCTTTGATCCCATTCATCAAAAAATATTTCATTATTTAAATAAATTAATCAGTAAAGGTTTGTTAGCAAGTCCTATTACTCTAAAAAATTATTTAGAAAATGACCAATCATTAAAAGAACTGGGTGGTAATGAATATATTGCAAAACTTACAAGATTATCTACTTCTGCTTTTCAAAGTAAAGATTATGCAAAAGTGATTTACGATCTTCATTTAAGAAGAAAGCTAATTGAATTATCAGAAAGTACATTAACAGAAGCTAATAATAAAAATTTAGAGAATACCGCAGAACAACTAATCGAAGGTACAGAAAAAAAACTTTTTGACCTTGCTGAAAGAGGTAAATTTGACAGATCATATATGTCATTTGAAAAAGCCCTCGGTGAGACTGTTGATATGGCCATGCGAGCTTTTAAAAATGATGAGGGTATAGTTGGAGTACCAACGGGTCTTCGTGATCTTGATGAAAGACTTGGTGGTATGCATAAAGGAGATTTAATAATTATTGCAGGAAGACCCTCAATGGGAAAAACTGCTCTTGCAACTAATATCGCTTTTTATGCTGCAAAAAAAATTATGGATAATAAACAGGGAAAATCTTCTGTTGCGTTTTTTTCATTAGAAATGTCCTCTGAGCAATTATCTACGAGAATATTAGCTGAACAATCGCGAATTAGATCTAACGATATAAGAAGAGGTAAAATCACCCAGGAAGATTTAGAAAAATTTATTGAAGCTTCGAAAAATATAAATGATCTACCACTTTATATTGATGAAACTCCTGCAATTAAAATTTCCACACTAGCAAATAGAGCGAGAAGAATAAAAAGACTTCATGGATTAGATTTGGTTGTAGTCGACTATATACAATTAATGACTACTGGAAATTTTAAATATGAAGGTAGAGTTCAGGAGATTGGAGAAATAACACAAGGCTTGAAAGCTTTAGCTAAAGAACTAAGCGTTCCTGTTTTAGCATTATCTCAATTATCACGAGCTGTAGAACAACGAGATGATAAAAGACCTCAATTGTCAGATTTGAGAGAGTCTGGTTCTATCGAACAGGATGCTGATGTGGTTATGTTTGTATATCGGCCAGAATATTATTTAGAAAAAAGCGAACCGCAGGCTGGCACAGCTGAGCACATCACATGGCAAGAAAAAATGAGCCAAGTTCACAATCAGGCACTAGTAATAATTGGGAAACAACGACATGGCCCTACAGGTATAATTAATTTAGAATTTGAGAGCGCTTATACAAAATTTAAAGATGCAAATAATATAAAATTTGATAATTAACCATGGATGCAATATTCGCATTCAAAACTAATTATCAATCTAAAAAATATTAAAAATAATCTTAATATTATAAAGAATTTTTCTAAAAATACTATTTGTCCAGTTATCAAAGCTAATGCGTATGGTCTTGGCGACGTTGAAATCGCAAAATTTTTAATTAAAAATAAATGTAAAGATTTTTGGGTAGCAAATATTTCTGAAGCTTTAAAAATAAAGAAGAATATTTCAAATATAAATATTTATGTTGCTAATGGTTTGAATAAAAATGAAGAAAAAATTTTTTTTCAAAATAAATTCATCCCTATACTTAATACATATGAACAATTTAAAAAATGGACAAACTATTTAATTCAAAAAAAATTACCTAATAAACTAGTTATTCAAG
>VHCC01000112.1 GCA_016882185.1 Candidatus Pelagibacterales bacterium
ATAATAAGAAAGTCCAAGATTAAAAAGTAGTAAATAATTATCTGGTAAATTTTTTAAAAGATCTAAAAATATTTCTTTAGCCTCAATAGGTCTTTTAGTCTTTAAGAAAGTTGTGCCTAAATTAAAATGAGCCTCATAAAAATCAACTTTTTTTTCTATCGATTTTTTATAATGTACAATAGCATCATCTAAGTTATTCTTTTCTTCATTTATAAAACCTAGACAATAAAAATATAAATAATTTTTTTCACCCTTATAATCATTTAAGATAGAATTTTCTGCTTCTTTGTAATTTTTTTCTTGAATGAATTTAATTACTTTATTTAAACCTTCATCTATATTTTGCACATATATATTTTATACTAAATAAAAAAACGAAAATATAAAAATATTAATTTTGTCTAATTGGTACTCCTTTTTTTAAAAGATATTTTTTTATCTCTAATATAGTAAATTTTTTAAAATGAAATATTGAAGCAGCCAATACTGCAGATGCCCCACCTTTCGAAAGACCGTCATAAAGGTGTTGCGGTGTACCTGCTCCTCCTGAAGCAACAACTGGAATAGAAATAGTATTATTAACAGTATTAAGTAAATCTAAATCATACCCTTCTTGAGTTCCATCTCTGTCCATTGATGTTAAAAGAATCTCTCCTGCGCCCAATTTTTCAACTTCTTTACAATAAGAAATAGCGTCAATACCTGTGCTTTTTCTGCCCCCATGAGTAAAAACTTCCCACTGACTGGAATTTATTTTTTTTACATCTATTGCAATAACAATACATTGTGATCCAAATTTTATAGCACTTTGTTTTATAAAATCTGGGTTAAGAACAGCTGCAGTATTGATTGATACTTTGTCAGCTCCTGCTCTAAGAAGATTTTGTATATCCTCTATACTTCTTACTCCACCACCTACTGTTAAGGGAATTAAACATGAATTTGCAGTTTGAGATACTTTATCTAAAAGAATTGATCTTTTTTCATGTGAAGCAGTTATGTCTAAAAAACACAATTCATCAGCTCCATGGTCACTATAAATTTTTGCTTGTTCAACAGGATCTCCCGCGTCTTTTAAATTTAAAAAATTTATACCTTTTACAACTCTTCCTTTGTAAACATCTAAACAGGGTATAATTCTTTTTTTAAGCATTTTTTTGAATCTTAATTAAGTCTGATAAATTTAAGGAACCATCATAGATAGATCTGCCAACAATTATACCTCCTAATTTTTTAATTTTTTTTAAATCATATATATCTTTAATATTTCCAATACCTCCTGATGCAATTAAAGGAGCCTTGATTATAGATGAAAATTTTTTTAAATTTTTTATATTTGGACCTTGTTTTGTGCCATCACGAGATATGTCGGTATAAATTACTGATTTTAGATTGAATTTATTTATTTGGCCAACTAACTGATCTACAAAAATTTTAGTTTGTTTTGTCCAGCCTCTAATTGCAAGAAAGTTGGATCTTAAATCCATAGCGAAAGAAACTTTTTTTGGATGCAAAGAAACACATTTCTCAAATTCGTTATTTTTTTCATAAAACATCGTTCCTAAAACAATTGAATCGATTCCTAAACTTAGCCAGTAACTAGCGTCTTTATAAGACCGTATTCCTCCGCCAAGTTGCAAAGATAAATTTGTTTTTTTTTTAATAGATTCAATTATTTTTTGATTTTTAGACTTTCCGTTAATTGCAAAGTCTAAATCAACAATATGTAAATTTTTAAAACCACACTTTTGAAAAAACTCTGCCTGATTTAATGGATTTGAATTATAAATAGTTTTTTTTTTTATCTCTCCTTTTAACAACCTTACACAACTTCCATTATGAATGTCTATCGCTGGAAAAATTAACATTAATAATATTTTAAAAAGTTAAATAACAATTTTATCCCATTTTCATGACTTTTTTCAGGATGAAATTGTGTACCAAAAATATTTCCATCACCAATACAAGAAATTATATCCCCTTCATAATGTGTAGTTCCTAAAATCTTTTCTTTATTTTTTGTGGAAAATTCGTAGCTATGAACAAAATAAAAATGAGAATTCTGCTCAATACCTTCAAATATCTTATGTTTTTTCATCATAATTAAATTATTCCAACCCATATGTGGTAATTTAAAATTCTTATCTTTCAGTTTAATTTTTTCTACTATTCCTTCAACCCAACCAAATCCTTTTGTTTTTTTTTCTTCATAACCTTCTGTTGAAAATAATTGCATCCCAACACAAATACCAAAAAGAGGTTTTCTTTTTATTTTTACAAATTTATTTAATTCTTCATAAAGTCCATCTATAGATAATATCGAGTCCATACATTGCTTATATGACCCTTGACCTGGCAATATTATTTTATCAGCTTTTGCAATAATGTTTGGAGAGCCAGAAATACTTATTTTAAGATCATTTAAATCTTTTCCAGCAGTCTCTAAAGCCTTATAAACTGACCTTAAATTTCCTGTTCCGTAGTCAACTATAACTACGTCCATTGTTTAAAGTTTACCCTTTGAAGAGGGAAGTTGGTTTTTATTCCTTTTATCAATTTCTAAAGC
>VHCC01000113.1 GCA_016882185.1 Candidatus Pelagibacterales bacterium
TAAAAGTTTTTAGAGATAAAATAAAAGAGATTAAACTTAAAAGAAGAGAAGCAAAGTTAGCAGAACTCGAAATACAAAGAAGAACGAGAGAAGAGGCCAGAGCTATATTAGATGCACAAAAGCGAGAGAATGAAATTAAACAACAAGTTGTTGAACGATTAGAAAAATATTCTAGAAATATGAAATCAATTGTATTTCAAGTTAACAAAAGATACTTAACTAAAAAAAGACCACCTCTCACTTTTATTGATAATATTGCTGAAAGTGGTGAGTGTTTTATAAAAAATCAAGACACACCCGATAATGACTATTTATTCTTGCTTTATATCAAAGGAGAAAATGCATCAGAGCGTTTAATAAATGATATTTCATTAGAAGATAGAACCGATACTGTTGAGACAAAAGTATCTAATCCGAAAAATGTTTTTGAAGCCTCTGATTATATTATTGATCGTTTAGCTTTATTATTTGAAAGAGAAAGACAAGATTTAGAAAAAGCTAGTTGATCTTAAAAATTAAATGAAAAATTTTTTTTTGAGTTTGAGTAATGAAAATAAGGGTTTTATTTTTGGTTTTGTTGGAATAATAATTTTTTCTATAACACCAGTGGCTACAAAAATTGCACTTGGATATAATAATAGTCAGCTTTCCGCAGAATTTATAACTTTTGGTCGATCAGCACTAGCTGGTAATCTTGCCCTTCTTTATCTATTTTTTTTTAGAAAAAAAATACCAAAATTAAAATATTTATTTAATTTTTCTATAATTGCTTTTTGTTTATCAGTTGTATTTCCATTAACCTTATCCTTTGGCTTAATTTACTCCACCTCAATTCATGCAGGTGTTATTTTAGCTTTTTTGCCTCTTGCAACAGCAATTTTTGCATCATTTTATTTTAAACAAAAGGCATCTAAAAGTTTTTGGTTATGTGCTTTTTTTGGAAGTATTATTGTTGTTATTTACATCCTACTTCATAACGAAAATTCAAATACCACATTTGAAATATCCCATTATGATATACTTTTTTGTATTGCTGTAATTGCTGCAGCTGTGGGTTATAATTTTGGAGCTAAACTTACAAAAGTTATAGCTGCACCAGAGGTTATTTCATGGGCACTTGTTCTTGCCATGCCATTTCATTTCGGTTTTGCAATTTATTATTTTCCAAAAACTGAAATTAGTATTATTTCATGGATTGGTTTTTTATATGTTGCAATATTTTCGCAGTGGATCGGATTTTTTGCTTGGTATAAGGGGCTAGATTTAGGAGGAGCTGTTCGTGTTAGTCAGATACAGTTGCTGATGCCTTTTTTTACTTTTGCATTTTCAATTTATATTCTTGGAGAAACTTTGGATTTCCTTACAATTATTTTTTCAGTTGCAATTATTATGTTAATTTATCTTTCAAGAAAAACTGCAGTTTCTAAAAAATAATTTAACTTATTTTGACAGATACACTACCAAGACCTTTAATACTTCCGTAAAAAAGATCTCCTTTTTTTATAGGAATAATAGGAGTGGATGATCCTGAAGTTACCCAAAAATCAGAACTTAATATCATATTATTTTTCTTAATTTCATTAAGAAGCCAAATTAGAGAATTAATTGGATTGCCAAGGACAATTTTTGTATTACCTGGATAATTTTTTTTGGTAGTTTTATTTATTAAAGTAGTTGGGACTGAAGTTATTTTTTTTAGACTATATTTTTTTAATTTACCCGCAACAAAGGCAACGTTTAAGCCAAAATCTGAAATCATTCGACCAAGACAATCTATTGCTTTTAATTTTTGTCTAAATCCTACAACTTCAATTGCAGGAGCTATCCCAATAATAAATTTACTTATGTTTGATTTAGTAATTTTTTTATTAAAATTAAAAACTTCATTCTTAATTTTAAAAGCAACCTCAAGTTCTGCTCCTAATAGGTTTTTTTGAAATGGCATTTTGCCATTATTTTTGTATGTGCTTTCTTCATATAAATAAGAAAAGAAAGGTTTTTTTGCCTTTAATTTCTTCCACATGCTTTTATTAGTAGCTCCAGCTTTAAAACCAATTGGATTCCATAGTAATTCCATCTCAGCATCTCGACAGATTTGAGTTGCGATATTAGGATTGCTAATTAAATTTTTAGAAATTTTTGGTAAAAATTTTCTTTTATATCGAGCGTAAGCTATTTTTTCAGAAACACTTTTTATTAGTTTTGCTTTCATTTTGAATTATCTTTGTTTTAAGATTATTTTATCCTGAGGCCCCATAATCATATTAGGAAAAATAGTTGAAATAAACGTACCGTGCTCTCTTGCTCTTGCGAGTTTTATTGCTACTTTTCTTACGAATAAGTTCATCTCAACATACTTATCTTCTTAAAATTACAGGTGATTGCTTACCCATAAGTGTATCTGGTACGATGGTACTGATTTTTGGAAAATAAGTTACAATCATTAAAAATACAAATAAAACTGAAAGCCAAGGAAGAGCAGCTCGAACAACAGATAAAATAGACATTCCTGTAATACCTGAGGTTACAAATAGATTAAGGC
>VHCC01000114.1 GCA_016882185.1 Candidatus Pelagibacterales bacterium
AATTCTTAGATAAAATAAATTAATATTTACTATAAATCGTCTTTTGATAATGAAATTTTATAATTCGACAACAAACATTTTGCATTCTCATTTCCTGGGAAAAGATATTTTTTTTTTACTTCATTTGATGGTTTTTCTAAAGTCCCATTAGTAATTTCTCCATTTAAAGGTGAACGAGTTCCAAGAACCATTATTCCAGCAAAAGTTATAAATTTATTTTTTTGAACAAATTTTTCATGGTGGGATTTAACAGAAAATTTAAACACGCCATCTATAATAACTTCGATATCTTTTTCTTTTGGAGATATTCCAAATATTGCACCTTTGGTTTTTTGCTTCGAACCAAATTCATATATTATGCCAAAGGGAACTTTTTTACCTTTGTTAGGTCCACCTGTTAAAATATCGTCTGTGTCAGCATATATACTTATTCCAAAAGCATCATATGTAAATTCTTTGAATCTATCAACGATAGGCTTTTTATATTGGGGAAATTCTTTTAAAAAATCTTTGTCTTTAGTATCTGATAATAAAAAACTTTCTTTAATTTTTATAAAATATTGTGCCATACGTTATTAAATTTTTTTTAATTTATTAATAACAAATTATGTTTAATGAGTATAGTGAAAAATTTAATTTTGTATTTCACTTTTTATATTTAATTAAAAAACATAAAATTTAATCACTGTGAAATTAATAGTTAATATTTTTTTTTTCTTTTTATTAAATTTAACTCAAACGTATGCTCAATCTATTGTGAGAACCTTTAACTCAGACGCATTTGTTACATCTTATATAAATGGACACGCCTATGGTTATGATGCAGAAATAGTTAATAGACAATATGCTAGCCCGAGAAATTCATGCATATACCAAAGCCAAGAAAAAACGAAGGATGGTATTATTATTGCAAGGGAAGAAGTTAAAAACTGTCATGAAGAAATATCCTTCGATAAAAAAAATATTTTTGTAGAAATATTAAAATCTCCCATAGGTGAAACGCTAATGGTACTTACTATGGCAACTTTAGCTCAAAGATTACAGTAGTTTTAGATAATTATTTAATAACCTGTATCAGATAACTTAATCAGTTCTAAATCACCCTGAAGACTTTTATCAGCGTGTTTAAAGGCTACTCCACCGCCACCTGTACGAGATTTAATTGCGGCAATCACCATAGATCTATCTTTTTTAAAACTAGCATCCGCATACTCCAAAGCTCCTCCGTAATTCTTAATTGCTTCAAGGACAATAGATTTATCTTTTTTCAATGAATTATCTGCATATTCTAAGGAGCTACCGCTTTCTTTGACTGCTGCAAGCACTACAGATTTATCTTTTCTCAAGGATTTATCAGCCTTAGATAACATTAAACCGTTAACCTTAACTATTTCAATCATAAAGGATTTATCTTTTAAAAACTGTTTTGGAAGTTTCTCAATATCACCACCGTCCTTCCAAAACTTTAAAGCTTCTTTTTTATCCATAAATTTAATCTTTAAAGAGTTATATGTTAAAATCAAGCAAGCTATTATTTAATAAATATAACTCTTAATCTTATTAATTTAATTTATGATTTTTAATAAATAATTTTTAAATAGTAATATAGCGTCATCTTTTAGAGCAATTGAAAAGTTTTTTCTTTCATCTAAATCCGTCCCAACTTTTCTAAAATTCACCTCAATGTAAGGCTCAGTTTCTTGACTTTTCTGCAAATAACAAAATCCAGTATTAAATTTTTCATCATTCTTATAAGAGATATACCAATCAACATACATTTGACCACCAATCATATAACCTCCAGGTTTAACTCCATTCTTTACTTTATTTTTTGATAAATCAAAATTTTTAATCAAATTACTGTAAACCTCTTCTAATAAAACTTTAGCTTCTGAACTTTTGTTATTGAGTATCTTTCTAGAATTTTTTCTTGGAAATCGCTCTCTAATTATTTTTTCGCAAAGTTCAGTAAGAATTTCTTTTTCATAATCTGTTATTTTTTTATCATTTGACGCATTATTATAAAAATTTTGCAAATCTTGAAGTTGCCAATCCTTTCTTTCTTCAATATAGTTTTTAACCTTTAATACTCTGTCAGAAATTTTTCGTTCACTATCCATTAAATCAATTTAATATTATATAGTTTTTAATGAAGTGAAAAATTTTTTATTTTTTTTCACTATTTTTTTTAAAGTATGCCTAATCTTATAACTATATCACAATAGATTAGATTTGACTGCTTCATACGCCATTACCATCGCCAAAGTATCTAATTCACAGTATTTTTTTAGTTGTTTTTGTAAATTATTTCTTTCTTCAGTGTCTAAATCTTTTTCTTGAAGCTTATTAAAAGCGATCATTGCCGCCGCTCCATCTGTAACTCCTTTATCAAGAACCTCTCCCTCTAGTGCTTCAGCTTGTTTAAGATTATTATTTATCCAAGAGTCGTTAAAACGATCTCCAAGCAATTCATAAGGATTTTTTGGCAAACCATCTTCCTCTATGTACCAAGATTTATTTTTAAAATTATGAC
>VHCC01000115.1 GCA_016882185.1 Candidatus Pelagibacterales bacterium
ACTTGAATTTCATAACCTGTCAAAATACCTTTTATTAAATCTAGACCAGTTGATTTTTTCTGTTGTGCCACTGCTAAAATTGGGGGAATATTATCTCCTGGGTGGCTATAGTCTGCAGCCAAAAAAGTATCATGAAAATCTAATTCACGAACTGCTGTACCGTTTGCCCAAGCTGCCCATTCACAATCAAATTTTTTAGTAGAATTAACTCCAAAAACTGTTGCTCCATTTACTCTTGAATGGGCTAATGCCATCTCTCTTGCGGTTGTTACTGGTTGTCTTGAAAAAGATGCAATAGCAACAGAAGCATTATCTATAATTCTATTAATCACCATATCGGCTGCCTTATTATCAATAGGAGAGTTATCACTTGCAACTTTTGCAATCCTATAAGCAAGCTGATTTTCTTTTGGTAAATTTACTTTTGATGGATAGACTTTAACTTTAAATTCTTTCAAGGTGATTTCTTATAATATTCAAAATATAAAATAACAATAATTTTTAATTAATTCTTTTTATACTTAATATTCTATCTCCAACTTTTATATTATTCTGCTCAAACCAACCCTTATTAACTTCAATAGCTAATACTATAGGTTGTCCAGAGCAATGCTCTGTTAAAGACAAAGGTTGCATGTCTGCTATTTTTACTATTGTGTTTGTCTTGCTAATAAAGGCGATCGATAATGGTATCTGAGTATCTTTCATCCAAAAACAAGGTGTTGAGCCTTCTTCGAAAATAAACAACATACCATTGTCTTTTCCTAAAGCCTGACGGTTCATTAAACCCTCGCTTTGCTCCTCGTCAGTTTCTGCAATTTCTGCAATTAATTTTTTTGTTCCGATTTCAATTTGAACTTTAGAAATTTGTGCAAAAGAAGTATTGATTAAAAAAAAGGTAAGAATTAATATTCTTATAATGTTTTTCATTATCTTTTTTGACTGCTTCCTTTAGACAGAGATACTGGATATTTTATAACATTTTTTTTTAATTTAGCGTAAAAACTTTTCTCAATATTAATATTCATTTTTTGTGAAATTCTTAATAGATAAAATAATATATCTGCAATTTCGTCTGCTACTTTCTCTTTATCTACTTTTTTAAAATCACTTTCTTTTAACCATTGAAAAATCTCTACTAATTCTGAAGCCTCTACTGATAAAGCCATGGATAGATTTTTAGGTGAATGAAATTGATCCCAGTCTCTTTCTTTTACAAAGTTTTTAATTTTTTGATTAATTTTCTTTAAATCCATAACAAAATAGCTATTTAATTTAATTTAATGTTTAAATTACACAAAAAATTACTCAAAACTACTCATTCTGTGGCTAATCTAAATTTGTGCACAGCAAGATTAATGGATAACGCGAAATTTCCTTGGCTCATTCTTATTCCAAAAAGAAAAAATGTTAAACAAATATTAGATTTAAATAAAAAGGATCAAATAAAACTTATGGAAGAAATTGATTATTGTAGTCGAGTTATGAAAAAAGCTTTTGGTGCTTTTAATTTAAATGTAGAAAAAATTGGCAATATCATACCTCAATTACACATTCACATTATTGCAAGGAAAAAAAAAGATAGTTCATGGCCACTGTCGGTTTGGGTAGTAAAAGGCAAACCTTATAAAAAAACTCACTTAAGTGAGACAATAAAAAAGATACAAAAACTTATTTAATATGCTGAGTTATAGGCACGGATATCATGCTGGCAATGCAGCTGATGTACTAAAACATTTTATACTTACTTATGTTTTAGATTATATAAAAAAAAAGGATAAAAGTTTTATTTTTATAGACTCACATGCAGGTGCTGGAAAATATTTAATCTCTGATCCCTACATGCAAAAAAATAAAGAATACCTTCAAGGTATCAAAAAAATATTACAACTAAAAAATGATAATATTTTTTTAAAAAAATATTTAGACTTAATTAAATCTATAAATTTTAATTCTGATCTTAAAATATATCCAGGATCATGCTTTCTTGCGGCAAGAAGTTTAAGACCCAATGACAACCTTCATTTTTTTGAGTTACATCCTACAGAATTTTTAAACCTTAAAAAAAACTTCAAAAATGATTCTAGAGTTATTATTGAGAATGAAGACAGTTATCAAAAACTTAGCAAATTACTTCCTCCAAAAGAAAAACGGGCCGTCGTTTTAATAGACCCTTCGTATGAGCTTAAAGATGAATATGATCAAGTATTTAAAATGCTATCAGATTGTTATAAAAAATTTCCTCTAGGAGTTTATATTATTTGGTACCCTATATTAAAAAGTAAGAAAGCAGTTTCATTTACTTTAAATATTTTAAAAAGAAATTATAAAAATTTATCTCACATAGAAATGATTACGGATAATTTAAATAACGGAATGCAAGGTAGTGGCTTATTTATACTTAATTGTCCCTGGTCTATAGAAAAAGATATAAAAAAAAGTCTAGAAATTATTTTTAATTGTTTAAAAAAAAATAATAATGTTT
>VHCC01000116.1 GCA_016882185.1 Candidatus Pelagibacterales bacterium
TATTGATAAATCAGTAGAAGCAATACATTACCCAAATCATAATTTTGTTTTAACAAATACAATGTTTCAATGGAATGAATTATTATCAATAAGATGGTACTATGAATTTTCAAACATTTTTGAAAAATTAAACCAACCTTATAAATTATGTTTTTCAATCAGAAACCATAAAAAAAATAGAGTAGGTTTAATAAATGATATTGCAAAACTAAATAATGACCAAATTTATCTTAGTAGAACAGATAATTGTAAAAATATAGATTATGATGTAAATGTTTCGCAAATAAAAAAAATAAAAAATATTAATTTAAATAAATGGGGTACAGATAATTGGGATGATATATCTTATATAGAAAATATAGAACATTATTTAGAATATATGATGCGAATATTACCAATGGGTAAAATACACATATTGAGTGAATCTTGGGATTGGTTACCAGTTCCATATGCCAGTAATTATTTATCTGAAAAGACTTTTGGATTTGTACTAGCTAAAATACCATTTATTTCTACCCACACATATCCATATGAAATTTTAAAAGAAATAACAAATGTAAAAGAGCACCCATTTTATAAAGATGCAGTACAATATAGAGGAAAAATTGATAAAATTGTTGAATTTATAAAAATATTTATGGATAATTATGAAGAAAATTATAAGTTATGTAAAGAATGGACAGATGAAGTACATAGTTTATTAGTAGATAAAATTTATAAAGAAAATTCTTTTTTAGATTTATTACTAAATGGCTTTGTACCTAAAAAAACTAATTTAAAAAAATTAATATAATATGGTAGAGCACTTTACAATATCAAATAATAAAAAAATAAAAGAAACAAATTTTAAAATAAAAAAAATAACCGATTCAGTTTCAGAAATTGATAAAAATGATTTTATAAAATTAATAAATTTTTTTAATTCCGAATATAATTGGCCAGAGATGTTTACAATAGATGATGTTTTTAATAGGATTAAAGAGGGCCAGTTCGCATTTTTGTTATATTATAAAAATATATCAATTGGATATGTTTGGTTTAAAGAAATAAATAAAGATATTTGTTTTGGTTATAATTTATATGTTACAAAAAAAGAAAAAAGACCAGCATGGGGAGCATACTGGTTTTACAAACAGATTACTGATTATATGTTAGTGAATTATGAAACTATAAATGTTGAGGTGAATGACTGGAATATTACGATTAAAGATATAATAAAAAATATTGGTTATTACAAATAATATAAAACAATAAAAAAATATATGAATAATTATTTTACAATAAAAAATTTTCTATCTACTGAAGAAACAAAAAAATTATTAAATTTTTCAAAAAAGAATTTACTTTTAAAACCCGGCAAAGTAGGAAATAATGAATTAAACGAAAAGAGAAGAAAATCATCTATAGCATTTATAAATTATGATAATATTTATCCGTTTTTTAAAGAACGATTAATTGTACAAATTTCTGAAAAAATAAAATTGAAAGGATACGAAATAAATTTTGAAAATGAACCATTTCAATTTACAGAATATAAAAAAGGTGAATATTATGATTGGCATACAGATTCAGATTCACTAAACTCAATAAGATATTGCTCAATAGTTATTCAATTAAATGATAAATATACGGGTGGTGATTTAGAAATGAGTTTGAAAGATTCAGATGAAATAATAAAATTTGAAAACGGTATTGGAAATTTATTTGTTTTTTTATCAAGCATTTGGCATAGAGTTACACCCGTCACAACCGGTACGAGATATTCTTTAGTTAATTGGTTTAGTATAAAACCAATTAAAAATTACAAAAAAACACTTATATAATTTTATTTGGTAATTTCAAATATTTTTCGTATATTAGAGTATTATAAAGTTAAACTCTAAATTATGAAACAAAAAACAGAAGCTGAATTAAAAGCAAATTACGAAAAGTTCCTACAAATTCTTAAAAAGTATTTTACAGGTGAAAGACTTGAAAAATTACTCCATATGTATTCCGAAGGGGAATTGGGGGGAAATTTAGCAATATCGCCAGCAAGCGGTAATGCAGGATATCACAATTGTTATGTAGGTGGATATATTGACCACATATTTAACGTTTGTAAAAATTGTATAGTAGTCAAGCAAATGTTTATAAATATGGGTGGTAAACCCGATTTTACAGATGAAGAAATGATATTTTCCGCATTACACCACGATTTAGGTAAACTTGGTTTAAAAGAATTACCACATTATATATTAAATGATTCGGAGTGGCATGTAAAAAATCAAGGAAAAATTTTTAAATCTAATGAAAAATTACATCATATGACGCATACTGATAGAACATTTTTTACACTTCAAAATTATGGAATAAAAATTTCAGAAAAAGAATTTTTTGCTATCAAATTGACAGATGGACTTTATGATGAAGATAACGAAAAATATTTAAAAGTATTTGACCCTAAAAAAGCACAAAAATCCAATTT
>VHCC01000117.1 GCA_016882185.1 Candidatus Pelagibacterales bacterium
ATGCCAATGATACCTGAGGCTGTTTTTGCAATGCTTGCATGCGCAAGAATTGGTGCAGTCCATTCCGTTGTGTTTGGAGGATTTGCTGCAAATGAACTTGCGGCAAGAATAAATGATTCTGAAGCTAAATTAATAATTTCTGCATCTTGTGGCTTTGAGCCGGGAAGAACGATTCAATACAAACCTCTTTTAGATGAGGCAATTAAACTTGCTAAAATTAAACCAAAAAAATGCATCATATTTCAAAGGGAAAATAATTTTGTAGAGTTGGGAGTAAATGATATCAGTTGGAGCGAATTTATTAAAAATTCCAAAGAGGCTGACTGTGAGCCTATGAATTCAAATGATCCTGCCTATATACTTTATACCTCTGGAACAACTGGAACACCAAAAGGTATTGTAAGAGATACAGGCGGTCACATCGTAGCTTTAAAATGGTCTATGAAAAATATTTATAATATTAATCCTGGAGATGTCTGGTGGTCAGCGAGTGATATTGGTTGGGTTGTTGGACATTCTTATATAGTTTACGCACCATTATTTCATGGATGCACAACAATAATTTACGAAGGAAAACCTGTTGGAACTCCTGATGCTGGATCTTTCTGGAGAGTGATATCTGAACACAAGGTTAAAACATTATTTACTGCTCCAACCGCTTTTAGAGCTATTAAAAAAGAAGACCCTGAGGGAAAATTTTTTAAAAAATATGATTTATCCAATTTTGAAAGTCTGTTTTTAGCTGGAGAAAGAGCGGACCCAGATACAATTAAATGGGCAGAAAACCTACTAAAAAAACCTGTTATTGATCATTGGTGGCAGACTGAGACAGGCTGGGCCATTAGTTCAAACTTTGCAGGTCTTGGTTTATTTAAAACTAAATATGGTTCTGCTGGAAAAGCTGTCCCAGGATACAATATTCAAATCCTTAAACCAGATGGCACGCAAGCAAAGACTTCTGAGATGGGAGATGTGGTTATAAAATTACCTCTTCCACCAGGAACTTTTCCAACACTTTGGAACGCAGATAAAAGATATAAGGAAAACTACATGGATCCCTATCAAGGTTACTATAAAACCTATGATGCAGGGCATATTGATGAGGAAGGTTATATTTGGATAATGTCAAGAACCGATGACATTATTAATGTTGCAGGACATAGACTTTCAACGGGTTCAATGGAAGAAATTTTATCTGAAAATAATAGTGTTGCAGAGTGTGCAGTGCTTGGAATTGCAGACAACTTGAAAGGTCAAATACCTCTTGGATTAATTGTTCTAAAATCTGGGGTTTCAAAAAAACCAGAGGAAATTACAAAAGAATGTATACAAATGGTTAGGGATAAAATTGGACCGGTAGCTGCGTTTAAAAATTTAGTTATTGTAAAAAGACTTCCAAAAACAAGATCTGGAAAAATTTTAAGAGGAACTGTAAGTAAAATTGCAGATCAGATCCCCTATAAAATGCCAGCAACCATTGATGATCCTGCTATTTTAGATGAAATCAAATCTTCCTTGATTACTGCTGGAATAATTAAAAATTAAAATTCTAAAGGTTTTCCAAATTTAGTATCAACAATTTTCTTATCCCAAGAAGCAATTTTGCCATTTACAATAGTTCCAACTGGAAATCCTCTAACCATCTTATTATGAAAAGGTGTCCATCCACATCGACTTGCAATCCAATCATTGGTAATTTTAAAATCTAAATTCATATCAATTATAGTTAAATCTGCAAAATAACCCTCTTTGATTTCTCCTCTTTTTTTTATGTTAAAAATTTTACAAGGATTTATACTTAATAATTCGACTAATCTTTGAAATGAAAGTTTTTTATTACTTACATGATCTAACATGATTGGAAGCATAGTCTGAACACCTGTTAAACCAGATGGGCTTTCTGGATAAGTTTTTTGCTTTTCTTTTAATGTATGCGGGGCATGATCTGATCCAAGAACATCGATAGTTCCATCTAATAAACGCTTCCATAAAATAATCTGATGATCTTTTGTTCTAATTGGAGGATTCATTTGTGCCAAGGTGCCAAGTTCCTCATAACAATCTGGTGCAAATAAGGTTAAGAACTGAGGAGTTGTTTCAACGGTTACATACGTTTTATTAGTTGATAAAAAATCAATCTCTTCCTTAGAGGACACATGCAAAATATGTATTCTTTTCTTATGTTTATTTGCAAAATTAACTACTTTTTTAGTAGACGTTAATGCAACTTCCGAATCTCGCCAAATAGGATGGGTTTTTACATTTCCCTTTTCTATTAAAATCTTTTTCTTTTGTAATAAATCATCATCTTCTGAATGTATTGAAACAACTCTTGGACTTATCCTAATAACCTCTTCTATAGCCTCGTCTTTTTTAACAAGTAATGTTCCAGTTGATGAACCAATAAACATTTTTATCCCACAGCATCCCTCTAAATCTGCAGTTTTTTTTATAAACT
>VHCC01000118.1 GCA_016882185.1 Candidatus Pelagibacterales bacterium
GACTTTTAGATTATTTATTTAATCGGTTATCAATTAAACTTTGCACCACCGTTGGATCAGCAAGAGTGGAAGTATCCCCTAAATTTTCAAACTGATTTTCAGCAACTTTTCTTAAAATCCTTCTCATGATTTTACCAGACCTAGTCTTTGGTAAACCTGGCGTGTAATGAATCAGATCAGGTGTTGCAAGAGGGCCGATAATTTTTCTAACCAAATCTTTTAATTCTTTTGTTAAAGCTTCAGATCCAGTTTCGCCAACTTTCAAAGTGACATAACAATATAAGCCTTGCCCTTTAATATCGTGCGGATAGCCAACTACTGCTGCTTCAGCAACTTTTGGATGGGCAACAAATGCACTTTCTATTTCAGCGGTACCAAGATTATGACCTGAAACGATGATGACATCATCTACTCGACCTGTAATCCAATAGTATCCATCTTCGTCTCTTTTGCAGCCGTCCCCTGTAAAATATTTTCCATCATGTTGTGAAAAATAAGTATCAATGAATCTTTGATGATCTCCATAAACTGTTCTCATTTGTCCAGGCCAAGAATCCGACATACATAATCTGCCTTCACAAGCTCCTTTAAGCTCAACTCCTTTTTCATCAACAATAGAGGGTTTTATTCCATAAAAAGGTTTTGTTGCTGACCCTGGTTTTAAATCAATGGCACCTGGTTGTGGTGCTATTAAAATTCCACCTGTTTCAGTTTGCCACCAAGTATCAACAATTGGGCAACGAGAGTCACCAACTACTTTATGATACCAAATCCAAGCTTCAGGATTAATTGGCTCGCCAACAGAACCTAAAAGTTTAAGAGATTTTCTACTAGTCTTTTTAACCATTGCATCCCCTTCACGCATTAAAGCTCTAAGTGCAGTTGGTGCGGTGTAGAAAATATTTACTTTATGTTTATCAATGACCTGCCAAAAACGACTTGCATCAGGATAACTTGGAACGCCTTCAAAGACTAAAGTTGTTGCACCATTAGATAGTGGACCATAAACAATGTAGCTGTGACCTGTCACCCAACCAATATCTGCAGTACACCAATAAACGTCTCCATCTTTGTAATCAAAAATATATTGGTGAGTCATCGAGGCGTAAACTAAGTAACCACCTGTTGTATGCAAAGCACCCTTTGGTTTTCCAGTTGATCCTGAGGTGTAGAGAATAAATAAGGGATCTTCTGCATCCATTTCTTCAGGCTTACAAGTGGTTGACATTTTAGAAGTTAATTCGTGATACCAAACATCTCGTTTTGAATCGAAAGGCACGTTGCCACCAGTTCTTTTAAGGACTATACATTTTTTAACGTTTGGACATTTTTTTAACGCTTCATCAATGTTCTTCTTTAAAGGTATAACTTTTTGACCTCTTAAGCCCTCATCAGCAGTAATTACAAATTCTGATTTGCAATCTAAAACTCTGTTTACGATAGAGTCAGGCGAAAAGCCTCCAAATACTACCGAATGAATTGCTCCAATTCTTGTGCAGGCAAGCATCGCATACACACCTTCTGGAACCATGGGCATATAAATAGTAACCCGATCTCCTCTTTTAACTCCAATTTCTTTTAATCCATTTGCAAGTTTACAAACTTGATCGCTTAACTCTTGATAAGTAATATTTTTAGATTCTTTTGGATCATCTCCTTCAAAAATAATTGCAGTTTGTTTTGCTCTTTTAGGAAGATGTCTATCAATACAATTATAAGAAACGTTTGTGGTACCATCGTAGAACCATTTGATAGAAACTTTTTTTGTGCTGTAAGTTACTTCTTTAACTTTTGTGTAAGGTTTAAACCAATGAATTCGCCTTCCCTCCTCAGCCCAAAATTTTTCATTATTTTCAATGGACTGTTTATATTTAGCCTCGTAAGATGATTGATTAATATAGGAATTTTTAGCCCACTCCGCAGGCACTTTAAAAAGTTTGTCGCTCATGATCCCCTAATCTTTTTTTTATTTTTTAAATTCTACCCATCTTGCATATTATTTTCCAGCTTTTAGAATCTATTGGCATTACTGATAATCTACTCTGTTTTATAAGAGGTAAATGTGAAATTTCTTTGTTTTCTTTTATTTCCATAAGAGAAACAGGCTCTATGAAATCTTTATGATATGCAACTTTAACTGCTACAAATTTTTTTTCTTTATCTGTTGGATCAATAAATACTGTTTTGATAACTTTAACTATTCCAATAATTTTTTTATCTTCATTGGAATGATAAAAAAAACAATGATCTTCTAGTTTCATTTGTTTTAAATAATTTGCAGCCTGATAATTTCTAACCCCATCCCAAGTAGTTCCTTTAAAGCCTGCTTTTTTTTGATCATTAAATGACCATACCGAGGGTTCAGATTTTATTAGCCAATAGTTCATGTAATATTTTTTTAATTTTTAAGAAGTGCCTGTGTCAAAACAAAGCCAAACTTATTCATA
>VHCC01000119.1 GCA_016882185.1 Candidatus Pelagibacterales bacterium
ACATTTTTTGGTTTTTTATTTCGCACGTATTGTATCATTCCAGAAGTTGAGCCTGTAAAATCGGAAGATTGAATAACATCAGGAGGGCACTCTGGATGAGAAACAATTATTAAATCAGGATAATTTTTTCTAAGTTGATTTAATTCTTCAGCTGTAAACTGATCGTGAACCATACATTTTCCATGCCAAGAAATAATTTTAACTTTGGTTTGTGAGGCAACATATTTTGCAAGATAAATATCTGGTAAAAATATAACTTCTTTTACCCCTAAAGACTCGACAACTTTTACTCCATTAGCTGAAGTACAGCAGACATCTGTTTCAGCTTTAACCTCAGCAGAAGTATTAACGTAGGTAACTACTGGTACGCCCGGGTATTTTTTTTTTAATTTTCTAACATCTTCTGCGGTAATAGACTCTGCTAATGAGCATCCTGCATTAATATCTGGAATCAGAACTTTTTTATTCGGAGACATTATTTTTGCAGTCTCTGCCATAAAATGAACTCCTGCCATAATAATAATATCTGCTTTAGTTTTTTCAGCTTCTATTGCTAAAGTTAAGGAGTCACCAATAATATCAGCAACTCCGTAATAGATTTCTGGTGTCTGATAATTATGCGCTAAAATAACAGCGTTCTTATTTTTTTTAAGTTCATTAATTTTGTAAATATAAGGAGCGTGCAGGGGCCATTCCACTTCTGGCACTACTGACTTTATTTTTTGATAAATACCTGCGGTATTTTTTTCAATTTCTTTAGTAAACTCTAGTTGAAGGCTCATAAATTTATATAATTGATTAATGATAATTGACTAATTTATTATAGTAAAATTAATATTTAAATTAGCTAAAACAGCGCTATTTGCGGTCATGTTGGAATTGGTAGACAAGCTTGGTTGAGGGCCAAGTGGAGTAATCCATTGAGAGTTCAAGTCTCTCTGACCGCACCATTAAATTAGATTATCATCCAGTTTGGAATGTTAATTTTTATAAGCGCAGTATCGGTCTTTAACTCTTTATTAATAATTAAATTCTTATTGTCTTTATTAATTTTGATTAACGCAAAAGGAAACAAATCATCAATTAAAACTTTTCCAATCTCTTCATTATCCAGTGTTATTTTTTGTCCTTCTTTAATTATTCCACTAATAGTTTGAAGTGCGAATAATCTCTTATTGACCTTATTTTTTAAATACATTCGCGCAGTATTTTCCTGACCAATGTAACATCCTTTTTTTTGATCAATTCCATTTAATTCGAGAAAGTTAGCTTCAAGAGAAAATATTTGATTTTGCAACTTTATAATATCTTTAGAGGGAATTCCTAAATCAAAAAGTTTTTTTTCTAATAGATATTTTTCATTTGATAATTGAATATTTAAATCACTTAAAAATTCTTTAATTTTAGATTTTTCTACAACTGCTCTTGCTAGAGTATTTTTTATTCTTGGATCTTCAAAAATTATGTAATTTTTATAATTAATTACATTTAATTTATTAATATTTAAATTTTTAAATTTTATAAAAGGGATATCGATACTTATTAGATCATTTTCAACTTGAATTTCAACTTTAGATCTTAATTTATAATTTAAGAGTTTATTTAATAATTCTTTTATTAATTCAGTATTGCATTCGATCAAAAAGTAATTCTTTATTTTAAGAATTGTAAATTCAAATAAAAATTTTCCTTGTGGAGTTAATAATGATGAAAATATACAATTATTTTCTGTTACTTTTTTAATATTATTAGAAATAATATTTTGAATAAAATCAATACTATCTTCTCCTTTGATGCTAATAAAACCTTTTAAAGTTATATAAGCTTTATTTGTTTCCATTATTGTACCTTTATCTACTTTGGTGTATTAAATTTTTTAGATGTCTATTATATATGATGTAATTATAAAAAACGGCAATTGTTTTATAAATAACAGTCTTACGCAAACTGATATTGGAATTAAAGATAATCAAATTATTAAAATAGGCACTATCAATGAGAGTGGCAATAAAGTTCTTGAAGCTAAAAACCTTACAATTATTCCAGGCGCTATAGATACGCAGGTTCACTTCAGAGAACCCGGTAATCCAGAAAAAGAAGATTTAGAAAGTGGAAGTAAGGCTGCAATTTTAGGAGGGATTACCTCTGTTTTTGAAATGCCAAATACCAATCCTGCAACTGATAATTTTGAAAGATTTCAAGATAAGTTAAATCGAGCAAAAAATAGAATGTATTGTAATTACGCATTTTATTTTGGAGCCACAGAAAATAATTTTGAGTTTATAAAAAAAACTGCAGATTTAGAGGGATGCTGTGGGATAAAAATGTTTATTGGTTCATCAACTGGAACATTACTTGTTAAAAAAGACGAGGCTATAGAAGAGGTTATTAGGATAAGTCCAAG
>VHCC01000120.1 GCA_016882185.1 Candidatus Pelagibacterales bacterium
GAGTAGTATTTAACTTCTTTTCAAAAACCAATTCTACACCCTTTCCAATCAAAATAATATCATCAAGAGGAATAGATGCTATTTTTTTAACCTTCTTATCAAAATAATCAGCAATACTTTTAGCATCTGCGTTTATTTTTGCCATATTATTGTTTATCTTTTATTTTCATGTTTTTATTTATCATTTTACTTTTTAAAATTTCTCCCCCCATGAGTTAAATTACCAACATCAAGCATCATTTTTACAATAGTACCGTGTTCTGACTTAAGTCTCAACTTAAACAAAAAATCTTTTGAATTTCCTGGTTGACAAAATCTAATATCACCAGCGGTTGCTTTTACTTCCAAAAGCATCGGTTTGCCATTATCTCCATAGGTCCTTAAATATTTAATATAATCTGGAGTCATTTGTTTTAATTTATTTGCATCAGCAATGACAATAGATGCTTTATCTTTACCAAAAGCGGCTTTTTCGAGATAGTCATAATATTCATTGGTTTTAGATGTTCCTCTAGGAAGATTATTTTTTATAACTTCAAATAAAGCAGTTAGAGCTAATCTATTAACCGTTCCTTTTTTAATCTTTGTCTCTGAGTCTCCTCTAGCAGTTTCGTTTATTTCATCAATAAACATTTTAGCTTGAGTTTTTGCTGATCCCGTTAATCCTTTTTCAAACATATTATAAACTTCATTAGCACCTCTAATTAGTCCAATATTTTCAACGGTAACAGCATCACTTTTAAGTGAAAAATTTAGATTATGTGAAAGAATACTTTGTCCATTTGCAACTATTCTAATCAATACATCAGATTTTATAGCTCCACCCGTGCTTTCTCCACCTATTCCATCTGCGATTACATTGTATTGAACAACATCCACTGTTTTATTTTTTAAAAATCTATTTTTTGCTATTACAAGTTGTCTAAAAAATTGAGATTGTTTCGATCTGATCAATGTATCCACCTTCTGGGAGATTTTGCCAAAATCACCTCCCTCTCCATAATTATCTTTTAGTATGCTTCCATATGCTTTTTCCACTTCATTAGCTTTTAGTGTAATATCTAATTTTACCTGAACAAAATCTGGGGGAGATGCGTAACCATTGGGTCCTGCTGTCTGTCTTCTTCCGTGAATAACAAAATATTTTTCTCCAGATTTCATATGTTCGTATTGTTGCGGATTAGCATCAACGACCTGCATATCAAAATTATCATCCTTTGGATATAACTTATGAAACTCAACTGTATCAGAACCTTTTTTATTGGATTGTTTTTTCAGATCTGTATTTAATCTCATATTTCTTATTTTTGATTTTATCTTAGCAATATCGCTACCATCATCTGGATCAATCAATATAAGAGCACAATACATCGCAAATATACCCTCGATGACACTACCCTCTTTCATGGTGTTAAAAACTCTTTCAAGTATTTAGAAATGGAGAATAGGGGACTCGAACCCCTCACCCCTGCCGTGCAAAGGCAGTGCTCTACCAAATGAGCTAATTCCCCGACCACAGATATTATAAAACCCACTTAACTCAAAGTCAAGTGAGTTAGAGCAACCTTCCGTGGTTATTTAGTTCTGCGTCTTTTTTCATAATCTTTTCTCATCTGCTGTTGTCTTGCTTTTGTGTCTGCTGCTTTTTGTAAAGATCTTTGCTTAAACTCTGCTGCTGAAGATCTACTTTTTTGTTTTGCTGCTTGTCTTCTTGCAGCAAGTCTTTGTTTAGGACCCGATTGATACTCTAACGTATCCAAGTCTTTTTGAAGAGATTTTAAATCTTCATTAAACTGTTGAAAGGTTTTCATCAACGACCCATTTGCTGTCTCATAAACTTTTCAAAGGCAGGTGAATTGATTCCAGTATGTGGATCTTCCATCGCTTTTTGTTTCTTACTCTTTGCCTTTGCTTGCTCTCTCTCATACTTCTCTGGATTTTCACGAGCATACTGAGACTCAATAATCTCAGATCTCCACTCCTCACTCATATTTGACATAATCGCAAGTGCTTCCTTATTTGTGGCAGCATAACCCTCTGCAACTAGATATTCGAGAATGGCATCAAAGATATCAAGTTCTTCATTTGCTTTACCAGGAGTAACTCTACCGAGTCTTCTATCTGCTTGTGCTTTATAAAGTCTTGATGCTTGAGCAGCCTTACCAGCAGCACCCTCTTTATCACCAGCAGCAGCCATCTTACCGCGCTGCACATCTGCTGCCTTGGATGCTTTAAGAGCGAGATCAGCAGAGACTTCATCAATCTGCTCTGGAGAGTAAACTTCTGAATATGCCTCAGACAAACCTCTAAGTTCTTTGCTATCCATTAGAAAATCTTTATATTGTTCTGTGATTATTTATAAAACCA
>VHCC01000121.1 GCA_016882185.1 Candidatus Pelagibacterales bacterium
CCTGATCAAGCGAAAAGGCCAGAAATTTTCAAAACAACTGAGGGTAATCAAACTACTCTATGGCTTAGACTAAAAAGTCAAAACCTTTCTGATTTAGAACTAACTGATTATGCATCTAGATATTTAAAAGATTATTTCTCAACGGTTCCTGGTGTTGGGCAAATAATTCTTGGTGGAGAAAGAGAACTTTCTCTTAGAATCTGGCTTAATCCCATTTCCCTTGCATCTAGAGATATAACGGTTGAAGAAGTTCAAGCTACTCTCGCGAAAGAAAATATAGAATTTCCAGCTGGGAGGATTGAATCAAAAAAAACTGATTTAGTAATCAAGGTAGACAAAACATACAAGTCGGTAGATGATTTTAAAAATCTTGTTCTTAAAAGATCAAGAGATGGATCTCTTATTAAATTAAAAGATGTTGCAAGAGTTGAGTTTGGACCTTTAAATTCAAGAACTTTATTCAAAGGAAATGGAGTTAATGTCGTAGGTATTGGCATATACCAACAGTCAGATGCAAATACGATTGAAGTATCAAAAGGAATTAGAAAAAAATTAACTGAAGTAAAAAAAAATCTAAGAGAAGGGGTTGAGCTTGAGGTATCTTTTGACAGAGCAAACTATATTAAAGCTGCAGTTGATGAAGTTTATAAAACAATAATAATTTCTGTTATACTTGTTATTATTATAATTTTTTTATTTTTAGGAAATCTTTCTTCTGTTTTAATTCCAACCATAGCAATACCAATTTCTTTAATATCAACATTTTTAGCAATTTATATAGCTGGGTTTTCCTTAAACTTATTTACTTTAATGGCATTAGTAATTGCAATTGGACTGGTAGTTGATGATGCGATTGTTATGCTCGAAAATATATATAGAAGAGTTGAACTCGGAGAGAGCTCACTAGTTGCAGCATATAAAGGATCTAAACAAGTTGCTTTTGCAATTATAGCGACAACAATTGTTTTAATTGCAGTATTTATTCCCCTAATTTTTATCAAAGGTTTGGTTGGGAAAATTTTCTCAGAACTTGCTTTAACCTTATGTTTCTCAATAGCTATTTCAGCATTTGTTGCTCTTACTTTATCCCCCATGATGAGTTCTAAATATCTAAAGATAACAGAGTCAAAAATAGAATTTCAAAAAAAATTTAATGAATACTTAGATAAATTCACTAAATTTTATAGAGAAACTCTAGAATTTATTCTATATAAACAAAAAGCAGTAATAGTTTTCTTGGCAGTAATATTAGTTTCAACTCTAGTTCTTCTTAAAATCACACCTAAAGAGCTAATTCCAGATGAAGATAGAGGAGTATTTTTTGTTATTGTTCAAGCTCCTGAGAGCTCAGGTTTTGAATATACGTTAGAAAAAGTCGAACAAATTGAAAAGATATTTTTACCTAAAATAGGCAAAGGTCAATATAGAGAAATCTTAACAAGAATTCCTGGGTTTGGTTCAAGTAAAGGCACAGTTAATTCAGGCTTTGTAATTGTTTTACTGGAAGAATGGTCAAAAAGAAAAAAATTTGGAGGTAAAGATATTGGTGAGATTTTTCAACAGCTAAGTAGCTACCCTGGGGTTAAGGCTTTTCCAGTTATTCCACAAAGTTTAAGAGCTTCTGCAGATAAACCTATTCAGTTTGTAATAAAAGGTGCAACCTATGAGCAATTAGTTCAGTGGAAAGAAATAGTTAAGGAAGAAGCTAGGAAAAATAAAAATCTTTTAAATGTTGATGATGATTTAGATTTAACTAAACCAGTCCTTAAAATTAAGATTAATCATGAAAAAGCTGCAGATTTAGGAATTACTATAGATGCAATTGGGAATGCAATTCAGACTTTATATGGATCAAAAGAAGTCACAAAATATACAAGAGATGGTCAAGAATACTCTATTGTCCTTCAAGCTGATTTAAAAAATAGACAACAACCATCAAATCTTAATAAAATTTTTTTAAGATCTAAAAATAATGGAAAACTTGTTCCATTATCTAGCATCGCGAGTTATTCAGAAAATGCTACATTCAACGCTTTAAACAGATATAATAGACAAAGAGCTGTAACGATAAGTGCAAGACTTGCAGGAAACTACGCTATTAGCCAAGCTCTGACTTACCTTGAGGATGTTGTAAAAACAAAATTACCTCCTGAAGCAAGAATTGATTACAAAGGTGCATCGTTGGAATATAAAACTACAAGTGCAACAATTTATTTTATTTTTTTACTGGCACTTTTTACAGCGTACCTTTCATTAGCTGGACAATTTGAAAGCTGGAGACACCCTGCAACAGTAATGCTTACTGTACCTCTCGCGATTTTTGGAGGTATTATTGGACTGTGGATTGTTGGAAGTTC
>VHCC01000122.1 GCA_016882185.1 Candidatus Pelagibacterales bacterium
ATTTTGGAAGAATAATCTCTATTTCATCTGTAAACGGCCTTAAGGGTCAGATTGGTCAAACAAATTATTCAGCAGCTAAAGCTGGAATTATAGGTTTTTCAAAAGCACTAGCTTTAGAAAATGCAAGTAAAGGCATTACCGTAAACGTAATCGCACCAGGTTATGTTGGCACAGATATGGTAAAGAAAATAGATGCTAATATTTTAAAAGGAATTATTGGTCAAATTCCAGTTGGAAGATTAGCTGAACCCAAAGAAATAGCAGACCTTACAAGTTATTTAGTAAGCGAGGCTGCAGGCTTTATAACCGGTTCAACTTTTTCGATAAATGGTGGCCAATACATGCAGTAAATAAATAGATAGAAAGGTATAAAATGAACGATAATGATGTAGTTATAACAAGTGCGGTAAGAACTGCTGTTGGATCTTTTGGAGGTAGTCTTTCCACATTAACTGCTCCTCAATTAGGAACAGAGGTTATAAAAAAGAATTTAGAAAAATCTGAAATCAAACCTGAACAAGTAGACATAGTTTACATGGGTCAGATTTTAACCGCAGGAGTTGGACAAAACCCTGCTAGACAAGCGGCTATACACGCAGGCATTCCTGTAGAAAAAACGGCAACAACAATTAATCAACTTTGTGGTTCAGGACTTGCCTCTGTTGCTTTTGGATACAATTCTATTAAATGCGGTGATGGAGAAATTGTAATTGCGGGAGGTCAAGAAAGCATGAGCAACGCTCCACATTTTATCAATATGAGAAATGGGGTTAAACTTGGAGAAGGCAAATTACAAGACTCAATGATTATCGATGGATTGTGGGATGCTTACAACCAATATCATATGGGTATCACTGCAGAAAATATTGCTCAAAAGTTTCAAATTACAAGAAAAGATCAAGATGCATTCGCTGCAGCCTCACAAAGAAAAGCAATAGATGCAATAAAAAATAAAAAATTCAAAGATGAAATAGTTCCTTTGACAGTCAAAATTAAAAAGCAAGATGTAATCTTTGATAAAGATGAATATCCAAAAGATGGAACAACTGTTGAGAAACTTCAAGTTCTTAAACCTGCTTTTAAAAAAGACGGGACGGTAACAGCTGGAAATGCATCAGGAATAAACGATGGAGCAGCTGCAGTTTGTTTGATGTCAGGAAAAACAGCAAGAAAACATAGTATTGAACCCCTAGCTAAAATTGTATCTTGGGCAGTTTGTGGTGTTGACCCATCTATAATGGGAACAGGACCAATTCCCGCATCTAAACTTGCTTTAAAAAAAGCAGGTTGGGGTGAAGATGAATTAGATTTAATTGAAGCTAATGAAGCTTTTGCAGCACAAGCTATCGCAGTAAATAAAGAAATGGGTTGGACTCTTGATAAGGTCAATGTTAACGGTGGCGCTATAGCTTTAGGACATCCTATTGGAGCATCTGGTGCTAGAGTTTTAGTTACCTTAATTCATGAAATGTTGAAAACACATTCAAAAAGAGGATTGGCTACACTTTGTATTGGTGGAGGCATGGGTATTGCAATGTGTATTGAGAGAAATTTTATAGACCATAAGTAATTGCTTAAATGCAATTCAAAAATATTAAAGTAAGTTTTGATCTAAAACTCGGTTTGATCACAATAGACCGAAAAGAGGACAAAAATGCTTTAAATATTGAAACTTCAATTGAGTTGTTACAAGCGTTAAAAAATCTTGATCAAGACAAAAATATAACCTGCATATCTATCTCAGGGTCTGAAAAATTTTTTTCTCCAGGTGCTGATATTAAAGAGCTAAATGAACTCAACTCTAAAACTGCTTTAGATAAGAGGCTTTTTAGCTTTTTTGATGAAATAGAAAATATAAAAAAACCTATAATAGCCGTTGTTGAAGGTTTTGCTTTAGGTGGTGGTATGGAATTAGCGCTTTCTTGTGATTTTATTATTGCCTCTGAAAATGCAAAGTTCGGTCAACCTGAATTAAATTTAGGATTGATACCAGGTATAGGAGGTACGCAGCGTCTGAAAAAATATACTGGTAAATACCACGCAAATTATATTTGTATAACAGGTGAGATTATTTCTGCAAAACAAGCTTATGAAATGGGTTTTGTAAGTGTGGTTATAGATAAGACAGACTTTAAAAATAAATCAAAAGAAATTTTAAAAAACATATCAGAAAAGCCACTTTCAAGTTTATTAGAAATTAAAAAATTAATAAAATTTGAGGGGATATTGAAAGAGGGTATAAAAAATGAAAGAGAAGTTTTTTATAAATTATTAGACAGTGATAATAAAAAAATAGGCATTAAAAGTTTTTTTGAAAAAAAAAAACCAGAATGGAAAAACTAAATTTTCAAAATGCC
>VHCC01000123.1 GCA_016882185.1 Candidatus Pelagibacterales bacterium
ACTCATTGTCCAAAATTCCAATTTTAATGATTTGTGGATCAAAAGAACAAGAAAGTCAGTCAATTACCCTTCGAAGACTTGGCCAAGAAAAACAGGATACGTTACCTTTAAGAGAGGCTTTGAATTTATTAATTAAAGAGTCTTCAGCACCAAAAATCTAGGAGTATAGTTATTAATCAAAATTTTCAAAACAACAGAAGTAATTTTAGATCTAATAGCTCTTCAAATCGTGGGCCAAAAGTAAACGATAGAATTAGAGCAACGGATGTTCAGTTAATTGGCAGTGATGGCCAAAATATTGGGATTGTTTCCTTAAATGATGCATTAATGACTGCAAAGGAGCAAGGTTTAGATTTAATTGAAATTGCTCCCAATGCAAAACCCCCAGTTTGTAAGATAACCGATTTTGGAAAATATAAATACGAGTTACAAAAAAAAGCTAGCCAAGCAAAAAAGAAACAAAAAGTTGTAACACTTAAAGAGATTAAAATGAGACCAGGAACAGATGTTCATGACTATAATTTTAAAATGAAGGCAACTGAGAAATTTTTAACTAAAGGGGACAAAGTCAAATTTACAATAAAATTTAAAGGAAGAGAGATGCAGCATTTAAAGCTTGCTCAAGATCTTGCAGATAGAATTGTAAATGATTTAAAGATTACTGGTAAAGTTGAGCAAGCCCCTAAAATGGAAGGCAAGCAAATGACTTTCATTATTCAGCCGCTTAAATAGCAGTTTCTTTATATTCATACTTATTGTTTTTCATCTTTAATATTAGTATAACCCGCAAATATTTATTTTATGTATAAGATTAAAACTAAAAGCTCAGCTAAAAAAAGATTTAGAATTACAGCAACAGGTAAAGTAAAAATGCCCCAAGCTGGCAAAAGACACGGCATGATCAAAAGATCCAATGCTCAGATCAGAAGGCAAAGAGGAATGGCAATTATGTCCAAACCTGATGCTAAGATTGTTAAATCTTACATGCCAAATAGTCTAAGAGGATAATTTATGTCACGAGTTAAACGAGGAGTCACCAGTCACGCAAAACATAAAAAAGTTTTCAAAGCTGCTAAAGGTTTTTACGGAAGAAAAAAAAATACTATTAGAACTGCTAAACAATCAGTAGAAAAATCTTTTCAATATTCTTATAGAGATCGTAGACAAAAAAAAAGAAATTTTAGGTCACTTTGGATACAAAGAATTAATGCTGGTGTTAGAGAACAAGGTTTAACTTATTCTAAATTTATTAATGGTCTTAATAAAACTAAGATTTCTATTGATAGAAAAATTTTAGCAGATTTAGCTTATCAAAATCCAGAGGCTTTTAAATCCATCGTAAAAAAGGTACAGTCTAGCTTAAACTAGAAAAAACTAGTTCCATCAATACTAGAATACCATGGATGAAATTTTACATTTAGAAAAAGAATTTAAATCTAAAATAGATCAATCCGATAATCTTCATAAAATTGAACAAGTAAAATCAGAAGCTTTTGGTAAAAATGGAAAGATAGGAGAACTTTTTAAAAAAATTAAAACTCTTCAAGGAGAAGATAGAAAAAATTTTGCTTCAAACCTAAACAAATTAAAAGATGACATTAACAATCTTATTAATTCTAAAATAAGTCTATTTGAACAAGAAGAAATTAATAAAAAATTATCGCAAGATAGAATTGATGTTACCTTGCCAGGAAGACCTATTACTTTTGGAAAGATTCACCCAGTTACACAAGTTATTGATGAAGTAACAGCTATTTTTGGAGAAATAGGATTTTTAGTAGCAGAAGGACCTGACGTTGAAAATGAATATAATAATTTTACAGCCTTAAATACGCCACCACATCATCCAGCACGGGACATGCATGACACCTTTTACTTAGGTCAAAACAAAGAAATTTTATTAAGAACTCATACTTCACCAGTGCAAATAAGAACAATGATGTCTGGAAAACCTCCATTTAAAATTATTGCACCAGGCAGAACTTATAGATGTGATAGTGATCAAACCCATACTCCTATGTTTCATCAAGTGGAGGGTTTGCATATTGATAAAAACGTAAACATGGGACATCTAAAAGGGGTTCTTGATTATTTTATTAAAAAGTTTTTTGAGGTAGATAAAATTAAGATGAGATTTAGACCTAGTCACTTTCCTTTTACTGAACCATCAGCAGAGGTTGATATTGGTTATGAATTAAAAGATGGAAAAATTGTAATTGGTGAGGGTGATAAATGGCTTGAAATATTAGGTTGCGGGATGGTTCATCCTAATGTTTTAAAAAACTGCAAAGTAAACACTTCAGTTTATCAAGGTTATGCCTTTGGTAT
>VHCC01000124.1 GCA_016882185.1 Candidatus Pelagibacterales bacterium
CCTGGTAAAAAACCTAAATTTTCTCCAGCTTCTACCGCGGGCCTTGATAATATTATTTTTTTAACTTTATCTTCTAATAATAAAGTAACCGCTACCGCAACCGCTAAGAATGTTTTTCCAGTTCCAGCGGGTCCTAAAGCCATTACAATTTTATGATTTTTTAATGCATCTACATAAATTTTTTGTTTTTCTGATCTTGGTAGAATAATTTTTTTAGCAGTCTTAATAGCATCATTATCTCCATAGATTGAATTAGGATTTTCCTCAGCTCTATTCATCTTAGTTACATCAAAGATAGTTTTTATATCCTCTTTTTCGATGCTATTAGTTTTTACAAATTTTGCTATGAGATTGTCCATAATTTGGACAACCGATTGTCTATTATTTAGATCGCCTCTTACGATCATTAAATTTCCTCTTAAATTTATTTTAGTATTTGTAATATTTTCAATTTCTTTAAGATTGGAATCAAATTCACCAATAATTTTACTTAGAACTAAATTATTTTTTATATAAAAACTTAGATAATCATTGTTTTTTTCAATAATCTCTATCTGTGAACTTGAGACTTTAGATATATTCATTAAACAAGCACTTCTTCTTTTTGTAAGACTCCAAATATATTTTTACTATTGTAGGAAGTAATTTCGATATCAACCAAATCTCCTGGGTTAGAATTTTCAGAATTAAAAAAAATAGAATGCATAAATTTACTTCTACCAAAAAATTGATTTTGCGTTTTAGTTTTGTTTTCAACTAATACTTCAATTTTTTTTCCAATTAAATTTTTGCTATTATTCATCTGTATATCCCTTAATAAAGTCTGCAACTTCATCAATCGATCTTTACATACATCTAGTGATATTTGATCTCGATCGACGGCTGGGGTACCTGGTCTTTGACTGTAAATAAATGAATAGGAGTTAATAAAATTTACCCCTTTAATAATATCAAGCGTATCTTGAAAATCCTTTTCTTCCTCTCCTGGAAAACCAATTATAAAGTCACTAGAAAATTCAATTTCTGAATTTGCTTCTTTAAATCTAGCAATTAAATCCAAATAATATTCTCTAGTATGTTTTCTATTCATTAATTTTAAAATCTTATTTGAACCTGATTGAATGGGTAGATGTAATTGCGGCATTAATTTTTTTTGATATTTAAAAGCCTCGATCAGTTCTTGATCCATGTCATTTGGATGAGAAGTAGTAAAACGAATTCGATAAATTGAATTAATTTTAGAAATTTCATCTACAAGATTTGCAAGGTTATATGTTTTATTTCCATCAATAAATTTATAAGCACTAACATTTTGTCCAAGTAAAACAATTTCTCTAACTCCGTTATCGGATAATTTTTTTGCCTCATTAATAATGCTATTAAACGACCTAGAAAATTCAGCACCTCTTGTATAAGGAACCACGCAGAAAGAACAAAATTTATCGCAACCTTCTTGAATTGTTAAAAATTCTGAAGTTTTAGATTTTCTTGAGGATTTTAAATTATCTAAGGTGTCAAATTTTTCTATTAACTCAAAATTAGTATCAGAAAAATTTTCTTTTCTTTCTGCAAAATTTTTAATCTGCTCTGGCAATCGGTGATAAGATTGTGGACCTACAACAATATCAACATAATTAGTTCTCTTAAAAATTTCCTCTCCCTGTGCTTGTGCTATACAGCCTGCTAATACAAAAATAGGTTTTTTTTTTGAGCGATTTAGTTTTTTGATTTTTCCAATATCGGAGTAAACTTTTTCCGTTGCTTTTTCTCTTATGTGGCAAGTATTAAATATTATACAATCAACATCTGCTAATGTTTCAGATCTTACAAAATTAACAGACTGCATTAAGTCAGATATTTTGTCAGAATCATATTCATTCATCTGACAACCAAAAGTCTTTATATAAAATTTTTTCAACAATTATTATAATCTCAAAATATTAGATCTGTTAAGGGTATAAAAAAAAACAAAGAAATGAAATATATTTGTTAAATATTTTCATAAATTGGGAATATTTTACTATCAATAAAAAGTTTATTATCCAAAATATATTGAAGATTCTTTGATGTATATTTAGTTAATTTTGAGAATTTAACAATCTTAGAATTATTTTCCTCTAAAGAGTTCTGCACTGTAAACTTTGAATAAAATTCATCGCAATTTTTTAAACCTTTAATATAAAATCTATTATTCACTTCTAAGGCAATTTTTTCATAAGTTAAATTAATTATTGTAGTTTTTAAAATTTGAAAATTATTAAATCCAAATACTTTAGTTTTATTAATTAAAGAAATACTTTTAATGGAGGCTAAAATATTTCTAA
>VHCC01000125.1 GCA_016882185.1 Candidatus Pelagibacterales bacterium
CATTCTCTTGAATAATTAATGAAGCACTTGTATGTAAAATTGATATATTTAAAATTCCATTTGTGATCCTAGAACGATCTATAAAATTTAATATTTTTTCTGTAATTTTTATTAATTTAATACCGTTTGTTTTAATACCTAATTCCTCAAAGGATTGAGTAAACATTTAATGTTTATTAGAATTTAGGATTATTTTATTAATGTTAAAGCTAATCCAACAACAAGACAAAAAATTAAAGCTACAATAATTCTATTGTGAATCTTTTTATTGTGCTTGTCTCTTGCATTTTTTTCTAGAACTAAAGTTCTAATATCAGCTTTATTCTTTTTATCAAAATCGGATCGGTAAAAAACTTCTGAATTATCTTTAAAAATCCCCATGACCGCTGTTAAATCATAAATATGGAAAAAATCAAATTTTATCTAAAAACTCTCTTGTCTTTGCTTTTGGTTTTGGTAATTAATTTGGATACAAACTTTAAATAAAAACATGGGTTACCCAAAAAAACATAGAGGCCGAAGAAAAGTTGGCTCAAAAATAAGAAGAAATAGAAGAAGAAATAAAAAGAAATAGCTTCTTTTACTCTGTAGCTCTTATCCAGCCACCTCCAAGAACTCTTACGCCTAATTGGTCAGGTTTATAAAAAACACATGCCTGACCAGGGGATACTCCATACTCACTCTTTTCAAAAGAGATCATGCCAGTATTAACATCAAGCTTTGACTCTATAAGTTTTCCAGTGGATCTAACTTTAACAAATATTTTTTCATTAAAATCACTATTCTTATCTGAGAGATAATTAATATCTTCAACTTTTAATCTTTTTATTTCTAATTCTTCTTTCTTTCCAATGATCACTTCTTTTGTTTTGGGATTAATTTTAATTACATAGTAAGGAATTTCTCCAGAAATTTTTATTCCTTTTCTTTGTCCTATAGTAAAATTAATAATTCCCTCATGTTTTCCCAAAACATTTCCCTTAGTGTCAATAATATTTCCAGGTTCATGAGCCTCTGGTCTTAAACGTTCGATAACAGAGACATAATTACCATTAGGCACAAAGCAAATGTCTTGGCTATCAGGTTTATGAGCAACTTCTAAATTTAGTTTTTTTGCAATATTCCGTGTCTCTTCTTTTGGCAGATCACCAAGGGGAAAATGTAAGTAATTAAGTTGTTCCTGCGTTGTTGCGAATAAGAAATAGGTTTGATCGCGGTTTAAATCCTTTGGTCTGTACATTTTAGATATTTTATTATCTATAATTTTTTTTACATAATGACCGGTAATTAATGCATCAGCTTTCAAATTCTTAGCTGATTCAAATAAATCTCGAAACTTAACGGTTTGATTACAATTTACACAAGGAATAGGCGTTTCACCTCTCAAATAAGAATCTGCAAATTTTTCTATTACTTCGTTTTTAAATTTACTTTCGTAATTTAAAACATAATGATCAATATCTAATTTTTCTGAAACTCTTTTTGCATCGTAAATATCTTGACCAGCACAACAAGTTCCTGGCTTTTTATTAATTTGCGCATAGTCATAAAGTTGCAAAGTCATACCAATTACCTGATAACCATTCATTTTCATCAAACCAGCAACAACGGAAGAGTCAACACCACCAGACATAGCAACTACAACCTTTGTTTCGCTTGGTGGTTTGTCCAATCCTAATAAATTATTATAAGATTTTGTTTTAAGTAAAGTTGTCATAGTAATATTTAGAAACTATTACATTATAGAAATAAATAAGTATAAATAAAAAATGATCTTTGATTATGAACCAGGAGACTATGTTATCAATCCTAAAAATAAAGAATGGGGAACTGGCCAAATCCAATCTATTATTAAAAACGTTGTCACAGTAAACTTTGAAAATGCTGGGAAAAAAACAATTATTGCAGACAAAGTTTTGTTAGAAAAAATAAATGTTAAGAATTAATTTAAAAAAAATAACAGAAGATCTAATTCCAAGTTTTTATTTAGCTGGAAAAGAAAGTATTAAACTTTCAGGAAAAAATCTAAAAATTACAATAAAAAAAGACAATACACCTGTTACAAATGGTGACTTAGCAGTAGATAAAATATTACAAGATAACATATCTAAACTAACCCCTAATATTCAAATAGTTTCTGAGGAAAATGTTAATGAAATTAAAAAATTTGATAATAACAATTTCTGGCTGATCGACCCTATTGATGGAACTCGTGAATATATTAAAAATAAAAATGAATACACTTTAAATGCTGCATTAATTTTAAATAAAAAACCTGTAATTGGAATAATTTATGCTCCAAAACTTAAAAGATTATTTTATT
>VHCC01000126.1 GCA_016882185.1 Candidatus Pelagibacterales bacterium
TTGGAAATGGATTTGCTCCTATCGCAAAATTAAGTGACGTTTTTAAATCTCCAAAAAAAAGATATGAAATTATGAGAAAGTATATGCCAAGTGTTGGAAAAAATGGACTTGATATGATGCATAGAACATGTGCTACCCAAGTAAATTTAGATTATTTAGATGAGGCTGATTATAAAAAAAAATCTAAATTAATAGCTGCAATCACTCCTGTAGCTGTTTCTTTATTTTCAAATTCACCATTTAAAGAAAAAGAATTGAATGGATATTTATCTTATAGAACTCATATTTGGCAAAATACTGACAAAAATAGATCTGGGATTCCTGAATTTTTTTTACAAGAAGAAAATAGTTTTGAACGCTATGTAGATTTTGCACTAAAAGTGCCGATGTATTTTATTATAAAAAATGATGAATATATTGATTGCGCCGGTGAAAGTTTTAATGATTTTATTTCTGGAAAATTAAAAAATTATCCAAATAAAAAACCAACCATCAAGGATTGGGAAAATCATGTATCAACTATTTTTACTGAATTAAGATTAAAAAAATACTTAGAAATTAGGTCAGCAGATTCATGTTCCTCTGCCGGCATATGTTCAATTCCTGCGTTTTGGACAGGACTATTGTATGACGAAAATTCCTTAGATCAGGCTTTAGAATATGTAAAAAACTGGAATTATAAAGATATTTATAATGGATATTTAGAAGTTCCAAAAAAAGGTTTTGATACTGAAATTAAAAATAAAAAAATTTTTGAGCATGCTAAAAAATTAATAGAATTTTCAGCTTTGGGATTAAAGAATAGAAAGCAGTTAAACAGTAAAGGAATGGATGAAAATATTTTCCTTAAAGATATTCATAATTTTATTAAAGATAAAAAATCACCAGCTCAATCTCTTATAGAAAAGTATAATACTCGATGGAAACAGGATATATTTAAGATATTTGATGAAGAAGCATTTTAAGATAGCCATTCAAATGGATCCATTAGAATCCATTAATATTAAATCAGATAGTACTTATATTTTAGCCCTAGAAGCACAGAAAAGAGGATACTCTTTATTTCATTACTTACCTGAAAATTTGAACTACGAAAATGGACGAGTATCTGCAATAGGCAATATTTTTAAATTATTTCCGAGTAAAAAAAAATTTTTTAAAAAATCTAAAATTATAAAAATATTTCTTGAAGATTATGATGTTGTTTTAGTTAGGCAAGATCCACCATTTAATATGAGTTATATTACAGCAACCTATTTACTAGAGATGGTTTCTAATAAAACACTGATTTTAAACGATCCAAAATCAATTAGAGATCATCCAGAAAAATTATCAATGTTTAATTTTAAAAATATTATACCACCAACTATTATTTCTAAAAACATTGAACAGTGTTTCAATTTTCAAAAAAAATATAAAAGAACAATTATTAAACCACTTTATGGTAATGGTGGTGAGGGAATTTCTAAGTTAGAAGGAACAAGTACTACTCTAAGAAAAAAAATTTTTAAATTAATAGATAAATACAAACAGCCAATAGTAGTACAAAAATACTTAAACGAAATTAAAGATGGGGATAGAAGAATTATTTTAATAGATGGAGAATATGTAGGTTCAGTTGCAAGAATACCAAAAAAAGGAAGCGTGACTGCTAATTTTCATACAGGTGGGATTGCTAAAAAAGTTGGTTTAGTTAGAAGAGATAAAAAGATTTGTAATACTTTAAAACCTTTCTTAAAAAAAAATAAATTATTTTTTTCAGGAATAGATGTGATTGGAAATTATTTAACGGAGATTAATGTAACTTCCCCCACTGGAATGCAAGAAATTAATAGATTAAATGGAGTAAGATTAGAAAAGTTTTTTTGGGATCGAGTTGAAAAAAAATTAAGATAATATTTTGCAAATTTTCAAAATAAATCCATATTCCATTGCAATCTCTTTAAGATAATCAAACCTACCACTAGCACCACTGTGGCCGGCGGTCATATTCATATGAAGTAATAGTAGATTATTGTCTGTTTTATTTTCTCTTAATTTTGCAACCCATTTCGTCATTTCCCAGTAGGTAACTCTTGGGTCAGAAATTCCCCCAGTAATTAACATGTGCGGATAGTCTTGTTTTTTTACGTTATCGTAAGGAGAGTAACTTTTTACGTAAAGAAAAGATTTTTTGTCATTCTTAATATCTCCCCATTCTGGAATTTCGGTAACTGTTA
>VHCC01000127.1 GCA_016882185.1 Candidatus Pelagibacterales bacterium
CCATTAACTGCTGTAAACATGTTTAAAAAATAGATATATGTTCTCAGAATAAATATGAAAATTTTAGGATCAGACATCAGGGTTGGAAACATCATTGAATATAAAAATGATCTTTGGAAATGCCTTAAAAACCAAACATCAAATCGTGGCAATCTACGATCACACAATCAAGTAGAACTTAAAAGTATTACTAAGGGTACAAAATTGAATGAAAGATTTAGAGCAGACGAAACAGTGGAAAGAGCAAGTCTTGAAGAAAAAAAATTTCAATTTTTATATTCAGCAAACGATGAGTTCTTTTTTATGGATAGTGTAAATTTTGAACAAATATCAATCAATAAATCTATTATTGAGGATTGCGAAAAGTTACTAAAAGAAAACTTAGAAGTTACTATTGAATTTTATCAAGACAAACCTTTGAACATTATTTTACCAAGGTCCGTAGAATATGAAGTTCTTGAAACAGAATCTGTTGTAAAAGGACAAACTGCTTCTGGCTCTTTTAAACCTGCAACAATACAAAATGGGCTTAAGATAATGGTGCCAGCATTTATAAATCAAGGCGATAAAATAATTGTAGATACAGAAACGCAAGAGTATTTAAAAAAAGTAAACTAATGCCTTTACTGTCGGCAAATCTCAACGTCATGGAGAAGGCTTGCAAAAAAGCATCCAAACTATTAATTCGCGACTTTGGTGAAATAGAAAAGTTACAAGTATCAAAAAAAGGTCCTGGAGATTTTGTTACCAATTCAGACAAAAGAACTGAAAAGATAATTATAAACGAATTGTCTCTTGCAAGACCAGATTATTCATTTTTGGCTGAAGAAAGCGGTTCGTCTGGAAAAAATACAGAGTTTCGATGGATTATTGATCCAATCGATGGAACTACAAATTTTTTACATGGCGTTCCTTACTTTGCAATCTCTATAGGTCTAGAAAAAAATAAAGAAATTATATGCGGTATGATTTTTAATCCTATAACTAATGAAATGTTTTATGCTGAAAAAGGTAAAGGCGCATACTTAAATAATTCAAGAATACGTGTTTCTTCAAGAAAAAATATAGACGAATGTGTTATTCTAACAGGCGGACCTATTCTCTCTTATAAAAATAAAGAAATTTTTTTTAAAGAGTATGAAACTGTCAGCAAAAAAGTAGCAGCAACTAGAAAATTCGGCAGTTCAGCGTTAGATCTTGCATATCTCGCAAGCGGTAGGTGTGATGGAGTGTGGGAGAGAAACCTAAATTATTGGGATATTGCTGCTGGAGTTATAATTGTTAAAGAAGCCGGTGGCACAGTCACTGATTTTAAAGGTGGAGATAAATATATTGAAGATAAAAATCTGCTAGCTACAAATTCAAAAATCGATAAAGACCTTATTGCGTTACTTGCATAAATTTTAAATGCTAAAAATTCTAACTTTTTTATTTATTGATGTCCTTGCATTTAGTGGAGTTTTAATTTCAACATTACCATTTCTAATATATGAGTATGGTGGAAATATTCTCTTAATAACAATAATTTTTGGATCTTTTTCTTTTTTTCAATTTTTTACCTCTCCACTTTGGGGTAGCTTGTCTGATAGGTTCGGAAGAAAACCACTTATCATCTTAAATTGTTTTGCAGAGATTTTTGCAAATTTAATATTAGCAATTAGTGGAAGTTTATTGATGATATTTTTATCAAGAATTATTGCTGGTTTGTTTAAAAATAACGTTTCCGTTGGAACAGCTTATATTGCTGACATTACCACTAAGAAAAATCGAGCTAAAGGTATGGGCTTATTTGGAGTTGCTTTTGGTTTAGGGTTTACTGTGGGTCCATTACTTGGCGGATTAGTTGCCGGATCAAATTTTACTATTATGACACTTTCAAATGTTGCTTGGATTGCCTGTTTAATTAATATTTTTAATTTATTATTTGTAACTTTTTTTTTAAAAGAATCTAAAAAAACTTTTAATAATTTTTCAATAAAAACTTCATTTACTAAAATCTACTTGCAATTTAGATTAATGAAAAAAAAAATCTTACTTCCATTTTTTTTAATTATTTTCATAGTTTATTTTGGTTTTTCTGGAATGGAGGGTATTTTTGCAATCTGGATAAAAGAAACTTTTGTATGGGGCCCAAGAGAAGTTGGGATAGTTATGTTGTATGCTGGTTTAAGCCAAATTATAGTTCAGGGA
>VHCC01000128.1 GCA_016882185.1 Candidatus Pelagibacterales bacterium
ATAGTTTGCGGTTTAATTCCATCATTTGCAGCAACAACCAAAACAACGATATCCGTAATTTTAGATCCTCTCGCTCTCATTTCTGTAAAAGCTGCATGACCTGGGGTATCAATAAATGTCATCCATTTATTATTATCTATAAAAACTTGATAAGCACCAATGTGTTGAGTAATTCCACCGTGCTCTGTTGCAACTACATTTGTTTCTCGCAGAGCATCTAGTAATGAAGTTTTTCCGTGATCGACGTGACCCATAACAGTTACTACTGGAGGTCTAGAATAAGTATCTTCATCCTCTTTAGCTTTTTTTAATTTTGATAATTCATCATCAATTTGATTATCCTTAACAACTTTATGTCCAAATGAACCAACAATGTACTCTGCGGTGTCTCTGTCGATCGTATGATTAATTGTAACTTTTACATTTTTTTCAAATAAGAATTTAATAATAGAACTTGCTTTTTCTGCCATCCTATTTGCAAGCTCTTGAATAGTTATTAAATTAGGAACTGATATTTCTCTTGAAACCTTTTTAACCTCAGTTGACTCATTACTTTCTTGAACTAATTTTTTTTCTTTTTCTCTCGCTCTTCTGAAAGAAGCCAAACTTCTTTGCTTTCCATCTTCATCCGCATCCGTAAGGGCTTTTGATAAAGTAAGTTTATATTCTCTTTTTTTACCATGGGTTTTTTTAATTAATTTTTTACTATTATCGATCTCAAGTTCTTCTTGAATTTTTTTTCTTGCCCATTCTTGGGCTGATTTTTGTGCTTTTGCAGTATCCTCTTTCGTTAAAATCTTTGGTTTTATACTATCTTGAGGCGCTACAGAGGCTTTTGCCTTGTCTACTGAATAAGTTGCATCAATCGATCTATTTTTTTTCTTTTCAACTAAAACAGATTTATTGCCAGTGCCTTTTGCATAGCTTGATACAGCTGCTGGTCCACCACTAAAATTTTTTAATGTGAGTTTTTTCTTTTTGTCTTTAACGTCCATGTTTTTTCTAAAAGCGAGTTTATTATTTATTAAAAACTTTTTCTCTAGCGCTCATTATTAAACGCTCAGCCTCAGCTCTTACGATATCAAAATTTTGTAGGATTCCCTCAAATTCTACTCTTTTTCCCTTTACCTCATCATAGCCGCCTAGAATTTCATCCGCGGATAAATCTGCAAAATCAGCTAGTGTTTTAATATTTTTCTGACCTAAAGTAAGTAGCATTCCAAGGGATAACCCTGGATGATTCATAAGATCTTCTTGGATGCCTAATTCTTTAACTCTATTAGATATTTCTTTAGACTCCGTTTCTAAATATTCTTTTGCTCTCTCTTTAAGTTCATTAGCAGTTTCCGCATCAAAGCCGTCAATTTTAGTTATTTCTTCCAAAGGAGCACCATCTATTTCTTTTATAGAAGAAAATCCCTCTAATACCAACAACTGAGCCATCATTTCATCAATTTCTAAACTTTCAATAAATCGTTTTGTTTTAATTTTAAATTCAGATTGTCTTTTTTCGGTTTCTTCTTGATCTGTTAAAATATCAATTTCATAATTCATTAGTTTGGAAGCTAGTCGTACATTTTGTCCTCTTCTTCCAATTGCTTTGCTTAAATTATTTTCATCAATGACAACTTCTATTCTTTTTGAAGCTTCATCTAAAACCACTTTTTGTACTTCCGCAGGAGCTAAAGCATTTATCACCAGTGTTGCTGGATCCTCTGACCAATGAATAATATCAATTTTTTCTCCCTGTAATTCATTTACTACTGCTTGCACTCTGCTTCCTCTCATGCCCACGCAAGCGCCAACTGGATCTATAGATTTATCCTTTGAAGTAACGCAAATTTTTGCTCTACTTCCAGGATCTCTTGCTACTGATTTAATTTCAATTGTTCCCTCATAAATTTCTGGCACTTCAAGCTTAAATAACTTTGCCATAAATTGTGGATGAGCTCTTGATAAAAATATTTGTGGTCCTTTACTCTCTCTTTTAACGTCATAACAATAAGCTTTGACTCGATCACCAACTTTTATATTCTCTCTTGGAATTAATTCATCTCTTTTGATAATTGATTCAGCTTTTTGTAAATCAACAATAATATTTCCAAATTCAATTCTTTTTACAATTCCACTTAAAACTTCACCAATTTTATCTTTAAATTCATTATATTGTTTATCACGTTCCGCATCTCT
>VHCC01000129.1 GCA_016882185.1 Candidatus Pelagibacterales bacterium
GAATATCCTTTATATGGCTTTGCTCCAAATTGAAGATTTGTTTTATCATTTTTATCAAATCCAGGTGTCATGTCAGTAGCATATTTAAAATATCCAGATGTCCCTATTAATGTATTTGGTTTTCCAGAAACTCTATATTTTCTATCCATTTTAACTTCAGTATACTCCATCACATCTTTAATCCAAGACTTAAACATGCATCCATCTTCAGTTACACAAATAAGATAGTTGGTGCCTCTGCGTGTAACTTCTCCGATCAATCCAGTATTTAAGTTTTCAACTTTGTCTCCAATATTAAAAATATTACCTTTTACATAATTTTCACGAAGATTTATCATGTCATACTTTGGAGCAATTTCCCATAAAGAATAATTTTCTTTTTTAAGTTTTGCTTTTGTAATCTGCATTCCTTGGCGAACAGCATTAAAAAGACTTTGAGTATCGGCATCCTTAAGTGTTTTTGGTGTTCCTTTACGGAAAGATTTAAAATCATTATCAAGAACTGCTTTTCTCATCTTAGATGCAGACATTCCCTCCACGCCTTCAGCGTCAGCATCACGAACACCAGCGGATTCAACATTAATTAAATCAAAGTTATACAAATCTCCATTATATTTCTGAGCAAGATTGTCAAACTCAGATTGACGATCTGAACCAACAACAATATTAACGCTACTATATCCATTTTTATTTGCGTCAATCAAAACATCGAATATGGTTCTCATGTCTGCATCATTAATAATGTTTTCCTCAAATTCAGGGAACATTTTTTTCATATAAGAAACCTTCATATCAGGATCTAACGGATTTTTCTTTGGATCCTGTGCTCTTGATGGATAAATCTTAATATCTCCGCCAACAGCAATTCTACTTGCAGACTTTAGAAGTTTTTCATGTCCGACTGTTGGTGGATTAAAACGACCAAATACAACAGTAAGAGGTAAAACTTCTTCAATCGGTTGTTCCTCTGGTTCTTGTTGAGGGGCTGCTTGAGGTTCAGGTGCTGGTTCTTGAGATGTTGAAGGAGTAGTTTGTGGAGCAGGAGCGGTAGTTTGCTGTGCTTGTGCTTCTAATTCTGGTTCTTCTGCTTTCTTTGTTTGTCTTCCGCTAGTAAATTTTAGTTTTCCCTTTTCTGTTCTTGCTACAACTTTACCAGAACGATCAATCCATCCTCCATGACCATCCCCAGACAATCCAAGTTTTCTCGCTTGCATCGCTGCCTGCGATTTCGTCGCTTCAGACAAAAATTGGAGAAAATTTTTCATTAATGTATCTTAATGCACTTATCTGTCTTCTAGTTATTTATTAAATAGAAATTATTCCAATAAAAAATTCACACTTGTATCAAGATTATACTTTGATTTACTTGGTCTGCCAACAATTTGTAATGCAGTGGTAAATCTATAATTATAAATTGGTGCGCTACCACCTCTCTTTAGACGAATTCTTATTCTTAAATCTGGATTAAATTGTGGAATATTCAATTGAGCTGGATTTTGTGCCATATAATACATACCATATCCACTTATTTGAATATAAAAAGTGCTTTTTGATGCATAATATGAATGTAATGCAGATCCATCTATCGTTGAAAATTCATCTTTAAATCTTTTATAATCGGACTCAACATCTTCTTTTGTTATTGTTTTTGGATCTTTTGTTCCTTTATTTGGTGCTCCTTTTGGACCCCATTTTCTATTAGCAAAATTTTCTATCCCAACATTTTTTAATAAATTTCTCATTTCTTGAGCAGATTTTGTTTTGGCACCACCAAGCATCCACTGACCATTTGCATAGTTCAAAGATCCTTGACCATAATCTGCACTAAGATCTAACTTAAGTTCAAGATTATATGGTTTTCCTTTGTAAATAAACTTTGCGTCAGGAGCATTTGCATCAGAACCTGCAGGACTAAATCCGCCTGGAACTAATTTTTTTAAATTTAATTTAGCATATATGCTATGCTCATAAGCAAAACCCCGTTCTCCTGCCATACTTTTTTAAAAGTATTTAGAAATGGAGAATAGGGGACTCGAACCCCTCACCCCTGCCGTGCAAAGGCAGTGCTCTACCAAATGAGCTAATTCCCCGACCACAGATATTATAAAACCCACTCAACTCAAAGTCAAGT
>VHCC01000130.1 GCA_016882185.1 Candidatus Pelagibacterales bacterium
TTTTAATTTAGGCACAACTTTCTTAAAGACTAAAAGACCTATTGAGGCTAAAGAAATATTTTTAGATCTTTTAAAAAATTTACCAGATAATTATTTACTACTTTTTAATCTTGGACTTTCTTATTATGAAAATCAAGAATACCCTGAGGCTTTAAGTTTTTTTAATCAAAGCATTATTCAAAATAATAAATCTTATGAAGCTCACCATTATATAGGTATGGTTTACGAAAAAATTGGAGATTTAAATAAAGCAATCAACAACTATTTATTGGCAGAAAAGTTAAATAAAAATCATATGAACCAGACACTAAATAACCTTGGAACTTTGTTGCTTAAGCAAAAAAAAATAAATGAGGCTCAGTCATTATTTAATAAAGCTTTATTAATGAATGGAGATAAAGATGGATTATACTTCAATCTTGGGGCTTTTTATTTTGAAATTGCTGAACCAGAAAAAGGTTTAGAATATCTTAAACTATCTAACTCAAAAAAGAACAATAAACGATTTATTGAAAAATTATTAGGTGCATTTCACTATACTCAAAACCCTGCAAAAGAAACAAAAGAGTGGCTAAAATTATTTAGAAATAATTTTAAAAAAGATCTTCATTTTAATTTTGATGATAGAAAATTTGATAAAAGAAAAATTTTGATAGGATTTGTTAGTGGGGATTTTATAAATCATCCAGTAGGATATTATTTGTTATCAGTTGTTAAAAATTTAGATAAAAATATTTTTTCCTCGATAATTTACTCCAATAATTCTACTCAAGATGAAACTTCTGAACATATAAAAAAATATGTATCTCAATGGACTAATGTTAAACAATTAACAGACTTACAACTTTCTGAAAGAATTTATTCAGATAAAATAGATATTTTAATCGATATGTCTGGTCATACTGAGCTCAATAGACTTGGAGTATTTGTGAATAAACCAGCCCCAATTCAGGTTTCGTGGGCAGCATATCTTGCTTCTACAGGAATACCTGAAATAGATTATATTTTAGGAGATCCTTATGTTCTAAAAAAAAACTTTCAGGAAAATTACATAGAAAAAATATATCAACTGCCCCACATATGGTGCAGTTTAAGTGATTACCAGATACAGTTGATGTCTATTCCTGAGCCACCTTATTTAAAAAATAAATATATTACTTACGGATCTTTAAGTAATCTAAATAAAATTAATAAAAAAGTTGTAGATGTTTGGTCGACTATTTTGAATAAAGTATCTAACTCTAAACTTTTAATTAAGAGTCCACAGCTAAACTACTCGTTGGTCAAAGACAATCTTATCAAAAAATTTTTAGAAAATAATATATCTACAGATAGATTAATTTTATTGTCTGGAACAAATAGAGTCGAAAATATGAATACCTATAGCGAAATTGATATTTCTCTTGATACCTTTCCTTATACGGGGGGTACAACAAATTTTGAAGCAAGTTGGATGGGAATACCAATTGTAACCATGTATGGAGATAGTTTCATCTCGTGTTGCGGTGAAAGTATAAATACAAACTTAGGCATGAAAAAATTAATAGCTAAAAATGTTGATGATTATATTAGATTAAGTATTGAATTAGGTAGTAACATTACTTTTTTAAAAGAAATAAGAGACTTTTTAAAGTTGAATTCTAGAAACTCAGTTATTTTTAATGACTCTTTATTTACGAAACATTTAGAAAAAGCCCTCATTGAAATGTATAAAAGATTTAATTCTAAAATAAATTAATTGAATGAGTAATGTACTATTTGATCTTGAAAAAGTTATAAATAAAAATAAAAATAAAAATATAAAACAATCATATACTGCCTTCCTTTTTAAAAAAGGAAAATCTTTTTCAATAAAAAAACTTAACGAAGAGTTTAAAGAATTAAAATTTTCTTTAAAAAAAAAAAATAGAAGCAATATAATTCATGAATCGGCAGATTTAATTTATCATTTGATGGTATTATTGGTTTTTAAAAAAATTAAGTTACATAGTATATTTAATGAGCTAAAAAAAAGAACTAAGCTTTCTGGAATAGAAGAAAAAAGAAGGAGAACTTATGTACGATCAAAATAATGTTTTTGCTAAAATTCTAAGAGGAGAAATACCATGTAA
>VHCC01000131.1 GCA_016882185.1 Candidatus Pelagibacterales bacterium
AATATTTTATTAGTTGTTGATGATGCTTATTTTGAGTTTGTTATCAATAACGATTATGTTTCTGGTTTAGATTTGTTTAAAAATTTTAGTAATGTTCTTATTACTCGATCTTTCTCTAAAATACATGGTCTTGCTAGTTTAAGACTTGGTTGGGGTTATGGGTCAAAAAATATTATTTCAGGCATGAAACTTATAAAACCACCCTTCAACGTTAATTCAGCAGCACAAGTAGCTGGCGTAGAAGCTTTGCGCGATAAAAAATGGTTACAAAAAAATATAGACCATAATCGTAAATGGGCAGATATTTTTTTTGAAAATTTTGTAAATTTAGGAATCCTAACAAATGTTCCTGTTGCAAATTTTTTTTTAATGCACTTTAACAATAAGCAAATAACTGCAGATCAGGTATTTGATAAATTTATTAAATCTAAAATTATATTAAGAAAAATGAAAGCTTATGGGTTGCCTAATTCATTAAGGGTGACTATTGGAAATAATTCAGAAAATAATCTATTTTTAAAAACTTTAAATAAAATTTTCGATGTTTAAAAAAATAACAATCATAGGTCTGGGTTTAATAGGATCATCAATTGCAAGAGCAATTAAAAAAAAAAATTTATGTAAAAATTTAATTGCTCACGATAAATCAGAGTCGGTTTTAAAGACGGTTTTAAAACTTAAAATAGCAAATCAAATTGAAAAAAATGTAAAAAAAAGTGTTGAGAATTCAGACTTGGTGATTATTTGCACTCCCTTAGGGACTTATAAAAATATTGTCTCTAATATAAAAAATAATTTAAAAAAAACATGTATTTTAACAGATGTTGGCTCTGCAAAAATTTATGTTAATCAAGTTGTCAGTAAGTTAATTAATAGAAATACAATTTGGATTCCAGCTCACCCAATAGCAGGCACCGAGCAGAGTGGACCTAAAGCAGGTTTTGCTGATTTATTTAAAAATAGATGGTGCATTATTACTCCAACAAATAAAAAAAATTCTAGCTACATTAAAAAATTGAATAAATTTTGGAGGAGAATTGGATGTAAGGTTCAATATATGTCAGCAGAACATCACGATAAAGTTATGGCAATCACTAGTCATATCCCACATTTAATTGCATATAATATCGTTGGCACTGCAGCTAATCTTGAAAAGGATACAAAGTCAGAAGTTATTAAGTATAGCGCCAGTGGATTTAGAGACTTTACCAGAATTGCATCATCAGATCCGATAATGTGGAGAGATATTGCACTTAATAATAGTAAACAAATTCTTCATATGTTAGATAAATTTAATTCTGATTTAAAAAACTTAAAAGGGGCAATCTTAAAAAGAGATAAGAATAAATTATTTAAGTTATTTTCTAAAACTAGAAAGATTAGGCAAGCGATTGTTAAAGCGGGACAGGATATTAGCACTCCTAATTTTGGTAGAAAAAATTAATCATATATTTCTTTTTCAAGTTTATTCATAAAATCATTAGAGTTTAAACCTGGCTCAATCGGTTTTTTAAATTCAATGCAAATTTCTCCAGGAAATCTAAAAAAACTATCTTTTGGCCAAACATCACCTGTATTTAATTTAACAGGTATACAGGCTACGTTTGCTTTCTCATAAATTCTTGAAACCCCTTTTTTTAAGGGCAATCTTTCATTATTTTTAATTCGAGTTCCTTGCGGAAAGATAATTAAAGGTGATGTTTCTTTGTTAATAGTTTCTGCAGTTTTTTCTAAAAAGACAAGGTGATCTTTGGTTACCTTTTCTCTTTGAATCCCAATAAACCCTAATTTTTTTATACACCATCCATAAAAAGGTATTTTAAATAATTCAGCTTTAACAATAAAAATCGGAGCATTAAGAACAGCATTAAAAACAAAAGTTTCACAAATAGATTGGTGTGCAGATGCTATAAAAAATTTTCTATTTTTTGGAATATTCTCTAATCCTTTAAATATTATTTTTGTGTTAATAATAAATCTTACACAAAAGATAATATAGAAACCAAGCATACGAGCTAAATATTGCATTGCTGCCCTTGGCATCACTAAAGTAGGCAAAGCTAATAATGTTGAAAAAAAGGATCCACAATAGGTTGCAAAATTAAAAACC
>VHCC01000132.1 GCA_016882185.1 Candidatus Pelagibacterales bacterium
CAGTTTGAAACTTTATCCACTTGGGGAAAAGAAAACGATGTGATGAAATTAGATATTGACCCGATATCTCATCCTGCTTGGACAGGTGGTTCACAAAAAATTATTGATAAAGGAAGAGTTAGTAAATTTAATAAAAAATTTGAAAATCTTACAACTAAAACCGTTAAAAAATAAATATCTATGTTAGACAAACCCTTAATGCCAAAAGCGACGGCAGTATGGCTACTTGAAAATACAAGTCTCACTTTCAAACAAATAGCAGATTTTTGTCAGCTTCATGAACTTGAAATTAAAGGTATTGCAGATGGTGACGTTGCTGTTGGAATAAAAGCATATAATCCAATACTTGCAAACCAATTAACAAGAGAAGAGATTGAAGAGTGTAGCAAAGATCCTAATAGATCATTGTCTATTAATAAAAAAGTTTTGGATTACGAAATTAAAACTGTTGTAGGGCCAAAATATACTCCTCTTTCAAAAAGACAGGATAGACCAGATGCCATTGCTTGGTTGATTAAAAATTATCCCCAATTATCAGAAGGACAGATTTCAAAACTTGTTGGAACGACTACAAGTACTGTGGATTCTGTTAAAAGTAGAAAGCATTGGAATATTGCAAATATAACACCAAAAGATCCTGTGGCCTTAAACTTATGTACTCAAAATGATCTACAAAAAGCAGTAGAGAAAGCAAATAGAAGAGTTGAGAGTCAAAAAAAAGCAAAATTAAAATTAGAAGCTAATAAGTAATTTAACTTATTTTATAACTAATATGTCTTTTAAGATAAAAAATAAATCTATTGTTTCTATAGTTATGGGAAGCAAATCAGACTGGTCGACGCTTAAAAAGTCTGCAGAGATTTTAAAAAAATTAAAAATCCAATACATTGTAAAAATTGTATCAGCCCATAGAACTCCTATGAGGTTAGTAGATTTTGCTAAGTCTGCAAAAAAAAATAATTTAGCAGTTATCATTGCTGGAGCTGGTGGCTCTGCGCATTTACCAGGTATGATTGCTGCAATTACAGATTTGCCTGTCATTGGGGTTCCAATAGAAACAAAATCATTAAAAGGACTAGACAGTTTATTATCAATCGTTCAGATGCCATTTGGTATTCCTGTTGGAACAGTTGCAATAGGGGAAACAGGAGCAAAAAATGCAGCTCTTTATGCTGCCTCAATCTTAAGTCTTAATAATAAAAAAATTGCAAATAATTTGCGGATATGGAGAAACAAGCAAACTTTATCGGTAAAACATAGTCCTAAGAAATGAATAAAAAAACCTTTACCCTTGGGATATTTGGGGGTGGTCAGCTAGGAAAATTTTTAGTTCAATCAGCAAAAAAACTTAACATTAGAACCTTTGTTTTTACTGATAGTATTGACTCTCCTGCAATCTATCATAGTGATGATTTTATTATCTCAAATTACCAAAATAAAAAAAAATTAGATTTTTTTGTTAAGAATATTGATTTAGCGACATTTGAATTTGAAAATATACCATTTCAAACTCTGGACTATGTTGAAAAAAAAATTACAGTATCTCCAAAACCTTCTATAATAAGAATTCTTCAAGACAGATTAAAAGAAAAAAATTTTTTAAATTCAATAGGAATAAAAACAACTACATTTTATTACTTAAAAAAAATTAATAAAAGAGAAATAAATAACAGTATTTTTCCTGCATTTGTAAAAACAACACGTCTTGGATATGATGGTAAAGGACAAATATTTTTCAAGGATAAAAAAAATTTTTTAAAATATTCTTTTAAAAATAATGAATATATAATTGAAAAATTAGTTAATTTTAAAAAAGAAATTTCTATAGTTATTTCTAGAAATAAATCAAAAACTGTGGCGTTTGATGCATTTGAAAACCTTCATAAACATCAAATACTTCAAAAATCTAAAATTCCTGCAAAAATTAGTAAAAAGTTAAATAATGAGGCAAGAGAAATCTCAAAAAAAATAATAGATAAATTAAACTATATTGGAACTATGTGTGTTGAATTTTTTGTAACTAAAGAAAACAAATTATTAGTTAATGAAATTGCTCCTAGAGTTCACAATTC
>VHCC01000133.1 GCA_016882185.1 Candidatus Pelagibacterales bacterium
TTAAAACTTTTGATGGCATTCGTTTTTTTAATCTAGTGATGAAGGATGATAAAGAAACATTAGATTTTGATACAACTTTTTCTAAGTTTAAAGGAAAACTAAATAAATGTTCAATCACTTACCAACCCATTTCTGGACACGTTCCTGGTGATAAAGATTCCCCAGATAGATTTCGAGTTGAAGTATATTTTGGAAGTGTTGGTGACCATTTTTTTCCGGTATATGCAACTACAAAAGGCAAAAAAGATGTGAGATTGAAGATGTATTTGACATCTATTGATTGAGGCATTGAACTTTAATAAAGAATACATATCTAAAATTCATGTTTGAAAAAAAAATTAACAAAGCCAAGTTTGCTGTAGGCGAGGTAGTAAAGCACAGATTATTTGATTTTAGAGGTGTTATTTATGATGTTGATTTTGAGTTTAACAATTCTGAAGAATGGTATCAGGCTATTCCAAAATCAATTCGTCCAAGAAAAGATCAACCATTTTATCATCTATTAGCTGAAAACGATGACATTACGTACGAAGCATATGTGTCTGAGCAGAATTTACTCCCAGATGATGCAGCTGAGCCTTTAAGACACCCTTTAGTTAATCAAATTTTTAAGGGAAAAAAAGGAAATATTTATATCAAACAGTATAATTAGTCCTTAATTTTACTGCCTTAATTAAAACAATTTTACTTCAAAAGTTTGACAGATTGAATTGTTAAACTATTTTTAATGCCTAACTGAGCATTCTTAATCCCTAATCTCCCTTAGTCTCAGTTAGGCAACTTTAAATCTTTATATCTCTGTAGTACAAACAAACAATGTTTGATTTACAAAATCCTAAAACTTTTTTTAACTTTTCCGACCAGAATATTTTTTGGCTTAAAGTTATTTTTTTTTTAACAGCAATAGTTGGTTTAGTTTTTTCTCTATTTATTTCTCCTCAAGATTATCTCCAGCAAGACGCTGTAAGAATAATGTATGTACATGTCCCAGCATCATGGATCTCTCTTTTTATATTTGCAGTAATTAGTTTTTCAAGTTTTCTCAGCTTAATATTCAAAATCAGAGTATTTAGTGTATATGCAAAAAGCCTTGCACCTATTGGGTTAGTTTTTGCTTTTATTTCTCTTTCAACTGGTTCGCTCTGGGGATATCCAACATGGGGAACATTTTGGACTTGGGATGCAAGATTAACATCTATGCTGATACTTTTTTTTACTTACGTACTGTATGTTGTACTTTGGAAATGGATAAAAAATTATTTTCTTGCAGAAAAAATTACTAATATTGTCGGAATTATAGGTTTTATTAACCTTCCAATTATAAAGTATTCAGTTGATTGGTGGAATACACTTCATCAACCATCCAGTATTACAATTTACTCAGCTCCAACTATTCATACGTCTATGCTATTCCCTTTGCTTGTAATGTTTTTTAGCTTTTGCATTTTGTCGCTACTTATTTTCTTGATGAGATATAAATATGAAATTATAAGTTTTAAAAATTCAAGATATGATAATAGAAATTTTTAAAGCAAACTTCGTTTGGTTATTTGTTATCACATCCTACCTAATAACATTTTTTTCACTTTTCGTTCTTTATTTTAGTTCATCTCAAAAACTTTCAGCAATTACACATTTAGAAATTTCAAAAGACAGAGAGATAAAAAGTTTTTCTTCTGCTAGCTCCCAAGAAATATAATATATCTTTGATTATTTTAGTTCATTAAGTCCTATATAATTATCCATTTATTTTGATTAACTAAATTTATGTTTTCGAAATCAGTACAAAATAGATTAAAATTATTTTCCGTAATTGGAATTGTAGTTTTAATTTTAATATTATTTATACAAATTCAGCTTTCAAAAAATATTATTTATTTTTACTCGCCTCAAGAAATTAAAAAAATTAATAATCTTCCAAAAGAAAAAATTAGACTTGGTGGAGTTGTCAAAGAAAAATCTCTTAAAAAAATTGGGAACTATTACAGTTTTGTTTTAACTGATCGGTCCACTGAAATTACGATAAGTTA
>VHCC01000134.1 GCA_016882185.1 Candidatus Pelagibacterales bacterium
GTTTTTTCTAAAGTCTTGGCAGCTAAAGCTTTTGTAAAGTTTTCATCTTCTAAGTAATTACTATCAAGATCAATAATATCTCTAACTAACATTTCGTTAGCATTTAACTTATCTTTCCATTCAAAGATTTTTTTTGCCATCAATGGACTTTCTGCCAATGCAGAAACCATTACATATTTTCCAGACTCTATTCTCTTAGCAATTGCAATTTCGCCTTCCCTAGATAGAAGCTCGACCCCTCCCATCTCTCTAAGGTACATTCTAATTGGATCATCACTTCTTTCAGAAGTTTTTTCAGCCTTTGGAGCTTCTTCTTTCGTCTTAACTTTAAAGTCAGACTTTTGCTTTACTAACGTTATAAGATTATCAAAAATATTTAAAACTGCTTTCTCTAAACTTTCAGGATTACTATTTCTTTTTCCTAAAGATTTTTTTAATTCTTCGTGAGTAATAAATCCTCGAGCTTTTCCACGCTCAAGTAATTTTTCAAATGATTTTGAAATAAGCTTGTCTGCTTTCACTTTATAAATATCTGTTTATTGAAGCAGTATATATATTTACTAGGATGCAAAATTACTAGACTTTTTTTGAAGCCACAATCTGATCTTTTAAAGATAAAAGTTCATTATAGTGGGCCTCATTCATATTTTTAGACAATGATTCTTCAGCATCGTTTAATTTACTCTGAAGTTTCAAATTATTAACTTGTTCAATTAAATCATTTAAAAAATTATCAAATTTTTCATCATTTAAATTTTCTGAAATTCCTTTTATAGAAGAAAATTCATTTATATCTTTAATAATTTGACTAAAATTATTTTCTTCTAAGTGTTTTAGTAAATTAAAATCTTTAAAAGTCTCAGTCTTTTCTAAAATATTTACCAAAACTTTTCTTAACTCTTCTAAATTTTTATTATGAAAATTGATTAATGAAAGCTTATCAAATTGATTTCTCAAAATTAAAAAATTATTTAAAAAAAGATACATTAATGAAAATTCTTTAAGTTCAAAAGAAGAGTATCTTGTAATTTTTCTTGTAAGTTCTTTTGTTTTATTTAGTGGCTTAATATTTTTATTTTTTTTATTTGAAAACTGTTCAAAAATTCTATTTTTAAAAAAACTTATATAGTGTTTTTTTACAGTTGAGTCTTGTATTAACAAACATGTATCCATTAATTTTTTTTCAAATCCAGCTCTTTCTTCTGGTTGTGTCGATTGTAAACTTTGTAAATTATTTTCAAAAATAAAATTACCAATATCAATTTTTTGATCTAATAAAATTTCAAAATTATTTCTTCCATTTTTTCTTATAAAAGAATCTGGATCAAAACCATTTGGTAAAATTAAAAATGATAATGAATAATTAGGCTTCATGTAAGCAATTAGCTTTTCAGAAATTTTTTGGGCTGCATTTTGTCCACTTCTATCACCATCAAAACAAACCACTGGATCATTAAAATAGCGCCACACTAAATTTAAATGAGACTCTGTCATTGCAGTACCAAGTGTTGCAACTACATTTTTAAAGCCAGCCTGGTAAAGACTTATCGCATCCATGTAACCCTCAACTACAAAAACTATACTACTTTGTTTGTTTTCAGTTTTTGCATTATTTAAGTTATATAAATTAAAACCTTTCTTAAAAAATTCAGTTTCTGGTGAATTAATATACTTTGCTAAATAATTTTGACCTAAAGCTCTTCCTCCAAATCCAATGACTTTGTTATTGTAATCAAAAATTGGAAACATTAGTCTATTTTTGAATCTATCTACAAGTTTATTATTCTTTTCATCGTGAAAAAAAACACCACTCTCAATAAGTTCTTTTTGATTAAAATTACTAAATAACGAAACATTCAAACCATAATCTCCAGAATATCCTATTTTGAATGTAGACAAAATTTCTTGAGTTAAGCCTCTATCAAAAGCATATTTTTTAACAATTTCATTTTCAAAAAAATTTTTTTGATAATGCTGTAAAGCAATTGTTAATATTTCATCATATTTTTTTCTTTTATTTT
>VHCC01000135.1 GCA_016882185.1 Candidatus Pelagibacterales bacterium
CAAAAATAGTTAAAACCTCACCAAGACATATTGGTAAAATATGTTCACAAAACAAAATTCTATTATTTATTCCTTGTCATAGAGTAATTAATAACAATGGTGGACTTGGAGGTTTTTCTGGTACTGGAGGAATAAATCTAAAAAAAAAACTATTAGAATTAGAAAAATTAAATTCTTAAATTTTGTTTACAAAATTAAGAAACAATTTTTATTATTAAGCTTGGTAGTCTGAAGGGCCAAATTTTACATCAAAAAATTTTCTGTAAAGATCCAAAGTTTCAATTTCTTTACTCTGGGATAGAAATATTTCTCCTTGAAATTCTAATCTAGAAATTTGATTTATGTTGTCAGGTTCAATTGTTTTTAACCAAAGCAAGATGTTTTTAAAAATTTGTAAACTAGTTTTAAAATCTTTCTTTTTAAATAAATAGTTTGCATAATGTTTCCACTCTAATAGGTTTTTCGGCTCCTTTGGTTTACTTTCTCTATAAATTGTCTTTAGTAAATTAAATTGATAGTGATGCATATTTTCATTATCAAAATACTTATGCCATGGTTTAATATCTCTTATAAAATGTATTATTTTGGCCTCAAAACTATCTACTAATTTCTGACACGAACCTGATAATATAAAATAGTTATATTTTTTTTCTAATTTTAAAATCTTGTTTTCAAAAAATAAACTCAAAAGACATTGAGGTCCAAAATAAATTCTGTCTTTATTTTGACTTTCATAACTCAGTAATTTTTCAGTAATTTTTTCGTTAATCCACTTACTGACATCAAAAAGTATTACACCTGAATTAAAATATGCACTTACAGAAATTTTATTCATCATCATATCGGAACTATAATCTGGCGCTTGCGCAATATAATTACTGTCTAAATTCAAGTAATATAAATCAGAAATGTCATCTAAAATTATTGTGTCTGAATCTAAGTAAATTACTCTACTAGTATCATTTTTAATAAGCTCTGGAAGAAACAACCTGGTGTTCTCAAATATTGAAACATATTCATGTAAAGTTTTTTTTAATGATAATAGCCTTTGTTGTTCAAAATCATAAAATTTGTAATGAAAATCAAATTTTTCTTTCATATCATTTAAAAAATTCTTAAAATTATTTGTAAGTTTATATGAAACTAAATGTAAAAAAATTTTTTTAATTTTTGAATTATTTAATAAAGAAAAAATAGATACTGCAGCGTGCTGCTCATAATTTTGGTCAAAACAGTAAGCTACATGAATCAAATCTTTCATATAAAACTAAAAAAATTAAATTCTTAAGCCAGTATTTGCCGTATTCATAAAAAAATTCTTAAGTTTTGTGCTTTTATTGATTATTCTTAAAAGCTGTTTTCTAGAATAAGTGAGAATACCTTTATTATCAAAAAAATTTCTTAAACCATCTATTAATATAGGAAAAATAAAATTATTAGGTTCCGATTTATCATAAAACGATTTAATCAAAAAGCTAGAATTTAAGTTTAGTCCTAATTGTAAATGTTCTTCCAGTAATGATTTCAAATTTAAAATATCATTACAAAAAATATTAAAACCTTGCCCGGTGAGTGGATGAACTTTATTAATCAATGGACCAAAAGCTAAAAAATTCTTATCTTTAAATACCTCATTGCTATTAATATAAAAATTTAATTCATTCTTATGTATTTTTGAAATTTTTTTAATATTTAAAAAGATTTTACTAAAGTTATCCTTAAAAAAATTTTGAATTTTTTTTTGGTTATTAATTATGTTTTGAAGAACTCCTTTTTTTTTTATACTCCAAACAATAAATGTTTCATTATTTGATGTTGGAAGAAATGCAATAGGACCATCTCTTAAGAAAAATTGATGAGCAATATTATTTTCTTTTACTTCATGTTGAATACAAAAAGTAAATGCAGTTTCTTGATAATCCTTAAAAAGAAGATTTAAATTTTTTCTCACAAAAAAACTATCAAAGTCATAAGAAGTTATTATTTTTAAATTATC
>VHCC01000136.1 GCA_016882185.1 Candidatus Pelagibacterales bacterium
AATTGTTTATGGAGTTTCAAATAATAAAAGGTCCTGGTGGAATAATAAAGCTGCATTCAAATTAGGCTATAAACCAAAAGATAACGCTGAAAAGTATTTTCACAAAAATTTAAAAAAAAGTGAATATATCAGTAATATAGCCTTAAAGTTTCAGGGCGGTATTTTTGCGTCAAATGCATTTAAGGGTAAGGTAGATGATATAAAGTAATATATGACCATTAAAATAAACAATGTTGAAGCTATTCCTTTAAAAATACCTTTCTCTATAGGCAATAAAATTCCAAAATCTGGAGGTCTTGAATGGCCAGCTTTAGAGATACTTTTAATAAAAGTTGAAAGCTCTGATGGTATTGTGGGCTGGGGTGAAGCATTTAGTTACAGCAGTCAACATACAGCTTTCGCAGCTTTCAATACAATGATCAAACCACTTATAATGAAGAGAGAGATTACAAGTATTCCGAATTTTTTAAGAGAATTACAACAAATACTGCATTTGTTTGGAAGATATGGAGTTGTAATGCATTGTTTTTCTGGATTAGATATTGCACTTTACGATATTGAATCTAAGCAGAAAAAATTACCATTACACAAACATTTAAATTTAAACTCAGAAAAAAGCAAACTTGAAGGTTATGCAAGCCTATATCGTTACGCGGATTGTGATATTATAAAGGAAAAATGTTTAGAGTCTTTGAAAAATGGATATAAATTTATAAAATTGCATGAAATAACTGAAGAACATGTTCGAGCTGCAAGAGAGGCTATAGGAGAAAAAATCCCCTTGATGGTTGATACTAACTGTCCCTGGGATTATGACACCGCTTTAGACATAGGTAAAAAGTTAGAGCAATACAATTTATTATGGTTAGAAGAACCAATATTTCCCCCTGAAGATTTTGAAACTTTATTTAAGCTTAGGTCAAATATTAAGACTCCCATAGCCGCGGGTGAGAACTGTTATACAATCTATCAATTTTACCAGATGGTAAATAATAAAGCAGTTGATTACATACAACCAAGTGTAACAAAAGTAGGCGGCATATCAGAATTTGTAAAAATTAAAAAATTAGCAATTAAAAATGAACTCAAAGTTATGCCACATTCACCTTATTTTGGACCTGGCTGGTTAGCAACTTTGCATTTAATTACAGCTTTTTGGCCATCAGCATTAGTTGAGCGCCTTTATGTATATGAGGAAGCAAGTTTGTATAAAGATTCAGTTGTACCAAAAAATGGAACTTTTTCTGTTACAGATAATTTTGGACTTGGTTTAGATCCCAATCAAGATGTAATAAAAACATATAAAGTAAAATATTAATTTATGAGCACAAAAAATAATATTTTTAAACTAAATATTAAAAATAAAAAAAAACAAGTTGGCATCTGGAATTCATTGTGCAGCAACATTGTTGCAGATGCTTTGTCGGGATCTGGCTATGACTGGGTTGTAATTGACATGGAACATTCGCCTAATAATTATCAAACAATTCTTGGCCAATTTCAAGCATACCAAGCATCTAATACTGCGACAATAATAAGACCAATTTGGAATGATCCAGTTTTTGTAAAACCAATTCTTGATATGGGGGCTCAGGGAATTTTATTTCCTATGATCCAAAATAAAGAAGAGGCAGAAAAAGCAATTTCATCTATATATTATCCACCTTTTGGCATAAGGGGCGTTTCGCTAGCCCATAGAGCTAATAATTACGGTAGAGACAAAGATTATTTTGAAAAATTTACTGAAAATTTCTGTACAATTTTACAAATAGAAACCAAGGAAGCATTATTAAATATAAGAGATATAGCATCTGTTAAAGGAGTTGACGGTATTTTTTTTGGTCCAGCAGATTTATCAGCAGATTATGGAATATTAGGAAAAACACTTGATAAAAATTTATGGGAAAATATACAAAATTCTCTTAAAATATTACAAGATTTAGGTAAGCCTGCGGGAACTTTAGTAGGAGATGCTGATTTTGCTATACAGTTATTT
>VHCC01000137.1 GCA_016882185.1 Candidatus Pelagibacterales bacterium
TTGTTAATAATTTCTTTAAAAAAAGAAAACTCAGATTCAGACAAAAAATTATCAATTACTTTTATCATATATATTTTTATTTTTTACAACCATATGGATTGAGGGGGGTTGGGGGGAAAAGTCGTTTAAATAAAATTATCGTTTATTTATAGAGTGTGATTATATTCTTTTTTCTTTTTTAACTCTTCTTTTAATTCTGCGTACAATCCTCTATTATATATTGAGTATGGTATTCCTATCTTTATAAATAATTGTTCAATACGGTCTAATCTTTCTAATCTATCCATAGGTGTATTCCACTTAGTTGAAAAATTAACCCCATTTATATATTCTAAATATTGCTTGTCTACTTCTGACCAACGAATACGAAGTGGTTCATGTATTAAGAATGCTGAGCATGTAATAATTTCATCCATACAATCGTGATATTCTTCAACAAAATCCATTGTCTTTTGAAAATCCTCTTCACCTTCATTTAAATAACCAATAATTAATTGCATACCAAACATAAGTGGAATTTTACCTTCTGCGGCACATTCCTTATTTACAATACGAACATTCTCAAATATCTCTTTTGTACCTTCCATATTTGAATATTTTTTCATATGCCTTAAAACAGGCTCCGATGCAGATTCAAATCCGGTAATCATTTTTGTTAATCCTGCTTTACGATATAATCTCATTGTATCTAAATCTCTCATTGGTTGTTGTAATCGCATATTACCACCGAATGTAATATCATATCCTTTAGCAATAATTTTTTCACAAAATTCTTTTAGCCAATTTGGATTACCATTTATAATTGAATCGTGACAAAAAAAATGTTTTTTACCTTTTGCTAACCAACTTTCAATTTCTTGAATAACATTATCAGTAGTACGGAAACGATATTCCGGTATATAATCAGGCACCGAACAAAATGAACATCTATACGGACAACCCCTACTCATTACCAAAGGAACTGTATCTTGATAAACTGATTTGTAGTAGTAATTATCTTCTAATTCAGAATAATCAGGCACAGGTAATTCATTCATATCAATATTCGCTCTCATAGGATTATGAATCCAAACCCCATTTAATCGCCATACTAAACCTTTGATATTCATTAGGGATTCCTCACTCCAATCAGATTTGAGTAGTTCTACAAATGTATACTCGCCATCACCCCTATTAATTGTATCTATGAACCAGTAATCATTTACTCTATAATTTGCATTTGGTAATCTTCCAAACTCTAAACACTCTACGCCATTACCTCCTACTAATATCTTAATATCAGGATATTTTTCTTTGATTAATTTAGCAATTGCAAGAGTGGCATCTATATTACCATCTATAATACTAAATCCTAATAATTTGGCTTTTGTTTTCTCTAAATACCTTCCTATGAAACCATATGCAATATCAAATATTTCGGAATGATTATAAAATAAATGAAATTGACTCTGTTTAGAATATGTGTTAAAAAGATTAAAAAAATCACTTTTTTTATCAGGTGGATTAATATAGAAGTAATCAATTACCGGGTCTATAATAGCTACTTTAAATTCTGGTGCGTATTTATTTACCCACGATTTTAATGCAACAATTCCTGCATAGTATCCTGATTCATTTATATTTGGTACTTGTAATAATAAACAATCCTGTTCTCCTATATCTTCAAAATGAAATTTATGAGTAATCTTAACTTTATTTCTTTCTACGAATACACTTTGACGCATGTATTGTAATAAATCTACTTTTACGTCAAATACTTCTTTGCCTGAAGCTATTTGTGCTGAAACTCTATTATCCGCCTTTGTAACTTGTTCGTTTGGATTTATTATATCTTCAAACATAATTTTTTTAATATACTCTTTACAATATAAGTATTAATATACATATAATTTTTTAATTTTTAAAATGAGGGGGGTTGGGGGG
>VHCC01000138.1 GCA_016882185.1 Candidatus Pelagibacterales bacterium
GTTAAAATAGTCACCGCTAATATCTTCATTTTTTTATTAGTCTCTAATTGCGCTTTTTTTGCAGCCTTCATCATCTCCAATCCTCCCGTCGCATGAATGGTTAGATAATCAGGACTAATATCTTTTAAGCTTTTGATTGCTTTATAAACGGTGTTTGGAATATCTTTTAATTTTAAATCTAAAAATATTTTTACATTTTTATTTTTAAATTTTTTTACAGCCTCACGTCCATTTTTGGAGCAGAAAAACTCAAGGCCGAATTTAACGCCATAAATATAATTTTTAGTCGCATTAATAATTTCACTTGCGCGCTTGTGGTTGTTTGTATCAACGGCAACAAAGATGGGCTGTTTTTTCATTAAATTTTTCCGTCGTACATCTTCTCAATGATCACATCTATTTCTTCTGGTGTACGATTTGAGTTAACCCTAAATTTTAAATCCTTCGCCATTCTAAATGCGATACTTTTCTTTATTCCAACTTGAACTTTCTCACCAGTTCTTGGGTTGCGAGCAGTACGTGGGTTTCTGGTTTTTACATGCCATGATCCCATGGATCTAAGTTCTATCCTTTGACCTTTTGCAAGTTGGTTACCTAAATGTTTAAATACCAATTCAACCATTCGCTCCACTTGGGCATGATTTAGATATTTGTATCGGATGGCTAGATCTTGAATGAGGGTAGATCTTTTCATTAACCCTATTTTTATGGGTAAGTGATTGAACTTACAATCTTTTTATAGTTGTGGAGATTATTCTTTTTTTTTATCTTTTTTAGACTTTTTTGGCTTTTTCTCAGCAGTAAGCGCTGGTCCTAGGATATCCGCAAGGGCAGCACCTGAGTCTACGTTTTTATATTTCTTAATTGCATCTTTAGTTTGTTTTTCCTCTAATTTTTTAACCGATAATTCAACTTTTCTTTCTTTTTCATCTAAGTGTACGATCATTGCATCCAAAGAGTCCCCAACAGCAAAACGATTTGTTCGCTGATCTGCTTTTTCAACTGCAATTTCTGCTCTTTTGATAATGATTGGGAAACGTTTCTCACCCACATTCACTCTTATATAAGCGTCTAATATCTCAGCAACTTTTGCAGTAACAACGTCGCCTTTTTTCTTACCCTTAAATATATCAAATGGATCATCTAACAGAGCTCTAACCGATCCATTTACTTTATCATCTTTAATATCAATGATTTTGAATTTTACCGTATCACCTTTTTTATAACTGTTTAAAGCTTCAGAGCTTTCTGAGTAGTCTAATTGTTTGTAATGGATAAATACATCAATTTCAGAGTCCCCTGTATTTAAGAAAAGACCAAATTCTTTTTTATTTACAATTTTTGCCTCAACGATTGTATTAATTGGATAACGTTTTTTGAAATCTTCAATTGGATTTTCTTGTGTATCTTTATAAGAAAGAACCAGTTTCTTTTTCTCTAAATCTAACTCTTTTAATTTAACTTTAACCATATCGCCCACTTTAAATACTGTTCTAGGATTTACATTTTTATTTAAGTGTTTGATTTCAGAGGTGTGAATTAATCCTGCAATTCCTGCATCAAGTTCAGCAAATGCACCAAAGTCCGTTAACTTAGAAATTTTAACTTCATAAACTTCACCTACTTTATATTTGTTTTCAATACCAATATAAGGATCAGGCGTCATTGCTTTGATTGAAAGCGACATTCTTTTTTGTGTATTATCTATTTCTAAAATCTGCGCCGTCACCTCTTCACCTACTGTAAAAATTTCTTCAGGAGATGAAACTCTAAGATGAGAAATCTCTGATGTGTGGAGTAGACAATCTAAAGACTCAACGGACACGAAGGCACCATATGATTGGATGGCTTTGATTTTACCTTTAACCACATCACCCACTTTAAATTTAGCAAGCACTTCATCCTTGCTCATAT
>VHCC01000139.1 GCA_016882185.1 Candidatus Pelagibacterales bacterium
TATGGAGTTTTAACTGATAATTTACCAATAATATTTGCTAATATTGTAACACTATTTTTAGCGTTTTTGATTTTAGTAGCTAAAATTAAATTTAATTAAAATTTAAAGAAATATCTAAATTTTGAGGACTGTGGGTTAGTCTACCAATCGAAATTCTATTCACTCCTGTTTTTGCATAATCAATAATATTTTTTTCTGTAATATTTCCGGAAGCCTCAGTTTCATATTTATTATCAATCATATTTAAAGCTTTTTTAATTTCATCTGGTTTCATATTGTCTAATAATAATCTATTAAAGTTGAGTGATTGGATTGTTTCTAATTGGGATAAATTATCTATTTCAACCGTTATAATCTTTCCACTTCTGTTTAATCTTAAAGCATTTTGGACAAGATCAAATATGTTTTGAGAGGCAGAGATATGATTATCCTTGATAAATATCTCATCAAATAAATTAAACCTGTTATTAAGTCCACCACCCAGTGTGACAGCATATTTTTGAATAACTCTAAGCGTTGGTAAAGTCTTCCTAGTACAACAAATTTTTGTTTTATATTCTTTAACTAGATTAACATAATAATTAGTTTTAGTTGCTATACCTGATATCAATCCTAAAAAATTTATTGCTGTACGTTCTGATTTTAGAATAGAACCGGTTAAGCCCTTTATCTCAGCGATAATTTCTCCCTTTTTTATAGAAGATCCTTCCTGAATTTTTTTTTTAAATTTTGTTTTTTTATCAATTTGTTTAAAAGACTCTTCTGCAAAATCTAAACCACCAATAATTCCATCTTCGTTAGCTACAATTTTTGCTGAGGTTATAGAATTTTTATTTACTAGAAGTTCAGTGGTAATGTCCTTTTGTGCTTGATCTTCAAATAACGAGGCTCCAACAATACTCTTAATATACCCACTAGTGATAAGTTTAGATTTTGACATTATTTAAGCAACTTTTTCTACATATTCTCTTTTATTTAAGAACTCTTGCATTTCTATTAAAGTAATTTTTTTTCTAAATAAAAATTTATTATCAGATTTTGGATAATCACTTCTAAAGTGAGCTCCTCTGCTTTCTTTTCTCAAGTATGCTGAGTAGGTAATTAATCTTGATACCAAAATCATATCTTTAAGTTTTGCTGATAAATCTTTTGCTTCTCTTTCTATTCTATCGATCTCAATAAATGCTTTTTTAAGTTTTTGCTCATTTCGATAAACACCTACTAAATCACTCATAATGTTTCTAAGCTGCCATATATATTTTTTTGCTCTAATTCTTGATGATGTTCTCTCTTTCGGTAAATATTTTTTAAAATTAATATTTTCATCTTTAGTGTTATTTAGTATTTCAGAATTAATAGAGTTGGCTATTCTTTTTCCAAAAACAAAAGCTTCAAGTAGAGAATTTGAGGCAAGTCTATTTGCTCCATGTGCCCCAGTTGAAGAAACTTCGCCACATGCCCACAGACCTTTTATAGATGATTTTCCATTTTCATCCACAAGAACTCCACCCATATGATAGTGAGCTACTGGAGTTACAGGTATTTTTTCTTTGGTAAAATCAATATTAGCTTTTTTTAAAAAATTATAAGCACTTGGGAATAATGTTTGTAGTTGTTTTTCTGAAAATTTTCTACAATCTAGGAATGTTGAGTGTCCTAAATCTTTTAATTTTTGTAGTTCACGAGCAACAATATCTCGAGGAGCAAGATCTCCGCTTGGATGAATTAATTTCATAAATTGATTATCATTCTCATCAACCAATTTAGCTCCATCTCCTCTTAGGGCCTCAGTTAATAAAGGGGTTGGATCCAATCCAATATCCATCCCTGTTGGATGAAATTGAACAAATTCCATATCAGAAAGAATAGCCCCAGCGCGTGCTGCCATTGCAATCCCTTC
>VHCC01000140.1 GCA_016882185.1 Candidatus Pelagibacterales bacterium
TTGAAAAAGTTGCATTAATAACTGGAGAGGAAAAAATTATACCTCCTTATGCTGATTATTTTTTATGCACAGTGGAGTCAATGCCTTTAGATATAAATGCTGAATTTATTGCAGTAGATGAAATTCAAATGTGCGCAGATCCTGAACGAGGTCACATATTCACCGATCGTTTATTAAATATGCGTGGAGACAAATTAACAATGTTTCTTGGATCAAACATAATGCAAAATATAATTGAAAAATTTATTCCGGAAGTAGAATTTATATTTAAAGAAAGATTTTCTAAACTTTCGTACGCTGGTCATAAAAAAATATCAAGACTTCCTGGTCGTACAGCAATTATTGCTTTTTCTGTTGATGAAGTTTATGCCCTTGCAGAATTTGTTCGAAGACAAAGAGGTGGGGCGGCAATCGTAATGGGATCATTGAGTCCTAAAACAAGGAATGCTCAAGTTCAATTATATCAATCTGGCGATGTAGATTTTCTTGTAGCAACTGATGCCATCGGAATGGGGATCAACATGGATATTGATAACATTAGTTTTAATAGTCTTAATAAATTTGATGGAAGACGAAATAGGCATCTTCGTCTTACAGAAATAGGACAAATCGCTGGCCGTGCTGGCCGGCATATGAATGACGGTACATTTGGTATTACTGGAAAATGTGACGAATTAAGTCCTGAACAAATAGAAAAATTAGAAAATCATAAATTTGATAGTGTCATTAATATTTATTGGAGAAATTCAAATTTAAATTTTTCAAATATTGAAAGTCTTTTAAATAGTCTTGATCAAAAACCTAACGATTATAGTCTTTTGCGAAATAAAGATTTGCTAGATGAAAATGTATTGAGGACTTTAATAGTTAAAAATAATTATATTAAAACTGATTATAAAAATAATAATCTTTCAATTTTATGGGAATGTTGCCAAATACCAGATTTTACAAAGAGTTCTTATAACGAGCATATTGATATTGTAAAAAAAGTCTTCGAATTCTTGGTTTCTGACAAAGGAAAAATACCTAACGAGTGGATGCGCGCACAATTAAATGGTTTGGATAATGATTCTGGAAATATTGACGCTATTGCGAATAGAATCTCACATGTAAGAACGTGGGCTTATGTTTCATATAAAAAAAATTGGGTCGAAAATAGTGATTATTGGATTGCTAAAACAAAAGATATTGAAGACAAACTTTCTGCAAAATTACATGAGGAATTATCAAAAAGTTTTATTGATAGAAGAATAAGCATTCTCTCTAAACACTTAAAACAAGATGCAAAACTGGAAACTAAAATTTCAGAAAAAGATGAGGTAATTATTGATAAACAGTTTATTGGCACTATTAAAGGTTTACGACTTAACTTAGATTTTTCAAGCACGGCACTTCAATCGGACATCAAGTCTATGAAAAAAGCTGCTCGGCAAGGGGTCGCTGAAGAATTAAAAAAAAGAATTAATAATATAATTAAAGAGGATATCGATACAGCAGCTCTTCAATTAAAACAGGATTTTAAAATATTTTGGAAAGAAAACCCTATTGCGACAATTGTGCCAGGAAAAGATTATTTAAATCCTAGAATAAAATTATTGATTGATGATTCTTTAGATGTGGATGAACAGAGTGAATTAAAAGATTATTTGGAAAAATGGATTGATAAAGAAAAAAATCTTCACCTAAATGATCTAATAAAAACATCTAAAATTAATTTAGAAAATAGTTATGCTCGTGCCTTATGTTTTAGATTATTTGAAAATCATGGAGTACTAAAAAGATTAGATGCTGAAGATCTTCTAAAAAACCTAGATAAAGAACAAAGAGCTAATATTAAAAAAATTGGGATCAAAATTGGAAGATACCACATCTATCAACC
>VHCC01000141.1 GCA_016882185.1 Candidatus Pelagibacterales bacterium
TGGATCAATAATTTTTCAAATTATAATGAAAAATACTGGACCTTAGATATCATCACAATGAGATTAATAAATTGGATCTCAAGTTATGATATTATTTTTAAAAATAGCGATCTTATCTTTAGAAGCAAAGTTATTAATAATATTGTCAAACAAGCAAAGCATCTATTTAAAAATATTAACTTAATTAATACTGGCATTGATAAAATTAAATCCCTTGCTGCCTTAATTCTAATTGGCAATTCATTTGAGCAATATGAAGAATATACTCAGTTTGGACTTAAGAATTTAGAAGATGAACTTTCTAATTTTATAAATAAAGATGGATTTGTTAAAACTAAAAATCCTGAGGATTTATTTTGGACCTTATATTTTTTAGTTCTTGTTAAGGAATGGTTAATACTATCTAGAAAACAAACCCCTGCTTTTATCAATATTTATATTAATTCCCTTGGAATCTGTTTTAAATTTTTAAGATTTTCAAATGGCGATCTTCCTCTTTTTAATGGTGCTAATCAAATTAATACTGAAAGATTTTATGAACATTTAGAATCACGAGGTTATGACTTTGAAAATATAGAAAATATTTTTTGTGGTTACGCAAAAATAAAATCAAAAAAAATTGAAATCTTTATCGATGCAAATAATCCCCCGTCTATGTTGCACTCAAAAAATTATCAGGCAGGACCATTATCCTTTGAACTTGTATCTAATGGGGTAAAATTTGTTTGTAATTCTGGATCAGGCAAAAATCTTGGCAAAGAATTATTCTATTTAAGCTCCTCAACAGCTGCCCATTCAACAGTTACCGTTAATGACACTTCATCATGCATATTCCAAAAAAATAAATTAATTAGAAAATACTTTGGGAATTCTCTGCTTGAAAAGCATAAGATTTTTAAAAAAGAATTTAAAAGTGATAAAGAATTTGTTCAATGTATCATTGGTCACGATGGGTATCAGGAAAGATTTAAAATATTACACGAGCGACAAATAACTTTATTTAAGAGCAAAAGTCATATCGAAGGGATCGATAATTTAAATTGCAAAAATCTTGAAAATAAAAATTTAACTTTTAGCGTACGATTTCATATCCATCCTGATATTCGCATCACCAAAACCATGGGTAATGATATTCTTCTAAGTTCAACTAATGGCGAAGGGTGGATCTTTAGAAGTCCACAAATTCCAACTAAGATTGAAAAAAATCTCTATTTTGGAAATACAAATAATATTAGAGAATCCTCATTTATCCTACTTGAAGGTAACATTGAGAATGAAAACACAAACATCATTTGGCATCTAGAAAAAGCCAAATAAAAATCGTATACCCAATGCTCCTTCATGCAACTGATTAAAATAAAAAAAGCGTTAATCTCTGTCTCTGATAAAACAAATCTAAAAGAAGTTCTCGAATGCCTAAAAATAAATAATATTGAAATAATCAGTACTGGCGGCAGCTATAAATTTATTAAAGATCTTGGGTTTCAATGTACCGAAATATCAGAATATACAAAGTTTCCTGAAATATTAGATGGAAGACTTAAAACACTTCATCCAAAAATTCACGGCGGTCTTCTTGCAAAAGTAGATGATAAAGAGCATCAAGATCAGATAAAAAAAGAAGACATAGATTTTATTAATTTACTTATTGTCAATCTTTATCCCTTTGAAAAAAAATTACTTGAAAAGGCAGATTTTGAAACCATGATTGAAAATATCGACATTGGTGGACCTGCCATGGTCAGATCGTCTGCCAAAAATTTTAAGTTTACAACAGTAATATCAAGCATTGATCAGTACTCTGATTTAATTAATGAATTAAAAAATAATAAAGGATCTACATCTTTTGAATTTAGA
>VHCC01000142.1 GCA_016882185.1 Candidatus Pelagibacterales bacterium
AAGTTACCACCGTATCTAGCTCCTACGAAATCTGGAACTGTATAACATCCAAATTTTCTAAGATATGGAGCAAGTAAGCTTGACACTAACACGTATCCTCCAGTCCAACCAACTAAGAATGCCATGAAGGTGTATCCACCGAAGTAAATACCTCCTGCCATTGCAACGAAAGATGCACCTGACATCCAGTCTGCTGCTGTAGCCATTCCGTTAAAGACTGTTGGAACTTGTCGACCTGCTAAATAGTAAGCATCAACGTCAACAGTTCGTGATATAACACCAATCAGCGCGTAGATAAAAATTGTAAAACCAACGAAAAGAATCCCGATGGTCTTAGCGCCCATTCCATACTTTTCAAATACTGCCATCAGCAGTATGAAAGCCATGAAACCTCCGGTATACCATGCATAGATTTTTGGCAAATCTTGCACGAATTTACTTTTTGCCATTGTTATTCATCCTCCCTGTCTTCGTCAGAGAAACCGTACTCTCTATCGATTTTCTCTTGTCGGTTATTTGACCAAAAGATCATTATGATGAAAGCCAGCATCGAACCTTGTGCTGTCATATAATAACCTAATGGATAACCAAGAAATTTGACGCCATTAATATCGGCGGCAAACATGAAGACTACTGTAGAGAAGAAAAACCATAACAACATTGTTATGATCATCAGGCGTTTTGTTGCCTGCCAATGGGCTTCCTGTTTTGGAGTAGCCATTAATTTCCCCCTTATTTGTTTATTTGTGCAAAGGTTAATTGAGTTATACTCACTTGAAAAGATTAAAATTTTATTGAAAATGCAACGTTTTGCGAGATCAAATGATGATGAATAAGAGGTTAAAACAACTCGAGGGTGCATTTACAGAATTTGCAATAAATCCCCTAAAAAGATTAATTTTTGGGGAAAAAAAAATTAAAAATTTCGACAGTTTAAAAAATTTTGTCATGGAAAGAACGGCTTACGTTACACAAGTAACACTAAATGGATACATTCGGACAAGAATTGGAGTTATGTTTGTTAAAACTCTTGACGATCAGTCTTTTGTAAAATCAATTGAAATAGCGAAGTGGAATATTTACGTTATCGCACTCCAGGATCTGCTCTTATTCACATTTTCTTACATTTACAACAAGTACGGCATTAATGAGATAGAGAGATTGAATGTATTATATGAAAATATTTTAATTGAACAAAAAGTATCTGGTCTTGATGATGAAATTAAAAATAAAAGTTTAAATGAATTTAATGAACGATTACCAAACATAAATTGGCAAACATATTTTAAGCAAGAACCATTTCAAAAAAGTTGTCAGGCACTTTTTTATTGGGCGCCTATTGCAGAACATTTAAAAGATTTAGATAAGGAAATAGTATTTAATTCTATGATCAATCAGTGGAAGAACGTTATAAGTGATTTTGCAAAATTATTTGAAGGAATAGATGGTGAAGGCAGATAAATTTCAACATTATGCAAAAGAGGCACTTGAAGAAGCTTCAAAACGAAAAAAAAAATCACGTAAAAAAAAAAATGAAATTAATGGTCCAAAGGGATTAGAGCCAACTCGTTATGGAGACTGGGAAAGAAAGGGAATAACCTATGATTTTTAGATGGCCGATATTACTTTTTTAATCGTAACATTTAAAAGTTCCAGTGTCATACATAAATGCTTACAATCTATTCCAAAGGGATATCCGATCTTAGTTGTTGAAAATTCATCTGATGAGAATTTTAAAAAAGAATTAGAAAATTCGTATGAACACTTAGAATGTATATTGAATTATGAAAATCTTGGATATGCGAAAGCAAATAATATTGGACTTGAAAA
>VHCC01000143.1 GCA_016882185.1 Candidatus Pelagibacterales bacterium
TCTTCTTTGATTACAAAATTTTTAAATTTTTCTCTATCCTCAGCAAGATCAATAGATTCTAGTTGTGTGCCTAAAATTGGAATATTATTTTCATGAATAAATTTTGCAAGTTTTAATGGAGTCTGGCCTCCAAATTGAACTATAACCCCAAAAAGGGAACCGTTACTTTTTTCTTTATTAATTATTTCAATGACGTGCTCTTCAGTCAAAGGTTCAAAATACAATCTATCGCTTGTATCATAATCTGTCGAAACTGTTTCGGGATTACAGTTAATCATGATGGTCTCATAATTAATTTCCTTTAAAGCATAACTTGCCTGACAGCAGCAGTAATCAAACTCTACTCCTTGTCCTATTCTATTTGGTCCACTTCCTAGAATAATAACTTTTTTTTTATTCGTTGGTTCAGATTCGCAACCACTCAGGTCGTTGCTTGCATAAGTGGAGTACATGTAAGGAGTTTTAGAATCAAACTCTCCAGCGCAAGTATCAATTTTTTTATATATAGGATGAATTTTAAATTTATTCCTTGCAGACCTGACTTCATTACTTTTTATTTTTAAAATTTTTGCGATTTTTTTGTCAGAAAAACCTATGGATTTAATATATTGAAGTTTTTCTTTATTATTTAAAACGTCCTCATCTTTAATATTATTTTCTACAATAATCAGTTGTTGAATTTGCTCTAAAAACCACTTATCTATTTTTGTCATTTCGTAAATTTCGTCGAGCCTTAAGTCTTTTCTAAAAGCCTCTGCTACATAAAGTATCTTTTGAGGAGTCCTTTCTATAAGTTTTTTTTTTAAATCTTGAAGATCTATTGCCTCATATTGATCAAAACCATCAAGTCCAATTTCCAATGAACCCAATGCTTTTTGAACGGACTCTTTAAAGTTTGCTCCTATAGACATCACTTCACCAACAGATTTCATTGCTGTTCCTAATATTGCTTCGGTATTTTTGAATTTTTCAAATGCAAATCTTGGAATTTTAGTTACCACATAGTCAATTGTAGGTTCGAATGAGGCAGGTGTTGTTCCTGTGATTTCATTTTTTAATTCGTCTAAAGTATAACCAACAGCAAGTTTTGCGGCTACCTTTGCTATTGGAAATCCTGTTGCTTTAGAAGCTAGTGCGGAAGATCTAGAAACTCTTGGATTCATTTCAATAATAATCATCCTTCCATTTTTTGGATTGATTGCGAATTGAACATTAGACCCTCCTGTTTCAACCCCAATTTTTCTAATACATTTAAAAGAAGCGTCTCTCATAATCTGATATTCTTTATCAGTTAATGTTAGTGCCGGAGCTACAGTAATTGAGTCGCCAGTATGAATTCCCATTGGGTCAACATTTTCAATTGAGCAAATAATTATGCAGTTATCATTTTTATCTCTAACTACTTCCATTTCAAATTCTTTCCACCCTAACAAAGACTCTTCAATTAGAACCTCTTTTGTTGGCGAAAGATCAAGACCATTTGCAATAATTTTTAAATATTCTTCTTCTGTATAAGCAATTCCACCACCGGATCCACCAAGTGTAAAAGAGGGTCTAATGATTGCCGGAAGTCCAATTAATTTCAAACTTTTTTTTGCATCTTCAATTGATCTGCAAATCATAGACTTTGCACATTCAAGACCAATATCGGTCATATTTTTTTTAAACTTTTCTCGATCCTCAGCATTCTCTATTGCCTCAGAGTTTGCTCCTATTAATTCAATATTATATTTTTTTAAAATTCCCTCTTTTTTTAGAGCCATTGCTGCATTAAGCGCAGTTTGTCCACCCATAGTTGGTAATATTGCAT
>VHCC01000144.1 GCA_016882185.1 Candidatus Pelagibacterales bacterium
CCAACTGCTGTAAAGATCTCGATCATCTTATTTTTTTAATACTTTGCTTAATCCTGACTCTCCAAAATATCTAAAAAATTCACTATCAGGTGAAAGTATTAACGATGTTCCGCTACTACTTACTAAAGATTTTTCATAAGATTGCATCGCCCTGTAAAAACTAAAAAATTCTGGATCTTTACCAAAAGCATCTGCGAATATTTTATTTCTCTGACCATCTCCTTCACCCCTTAAAATCTGAGATTTTTTTCTAGCTTCAGCTAAAATTACAGCAACATCTTTGTCTGCTCTTGCCTTAATTTCCTGCGCAAGTTCTGCACCTTCTGCTCTAAATTCTTTTGCCTCCCTTGATCGCTCAGTCTGCATCCTTTTAAATATAGCTTCACTGTTAGCAACTGGAAGGTCAGCTCTTTTAATTCTCACATCTATTACTTTCATACCAAAATCATCAGCTTCATCCGCAACTTGTTGAGTAATTTGTGACATCATTCTGTTCCTGTTAATTGACAGTAAGCTTTCTAATGGATCTTTACCAACTACACCTCTAATTCTTGCATTTATGATTGTTCCAAGTCTAGAGTTGGCAACTCTTTCGTTTCCAACAGATATGGCAAACTTTAACGGATCAATTATTATATATTTTGCAAAGGCATCAATTATTACTCTCTTTTGATCCGATGCTATGATTTCTTCTGGTGGTGCATCAATTTCAAGAACTCTTTTATCTATAAGCTGAACATTTTGAATAAAAGGTATTTTATAGTGTAAACCAGCATCTTTATAAATTTTCTTAGGTGAGCCAAACTGAAGAACTATTGCTTGATGAGTTTCTTTTACAATAAAAAAAGTTGAATAAAGGGCAAATCCAACGATTAATATTGTAGGAATTAAAATTTTTATAAATTTATCATTCATTAATTCTTAACCTCTTGCATCTTCTTAAGTTCAGGAAGTGGTAGATACGGAACAACGCCTGAGCCAGACTGTTTATCAATTATAATTTTATTAACATTTGCCAAAACTTTTTCCATTGTTTCAAGATACATTCTTTCTTGTGTTACCGTTTTAGCTTTTGCATACTCATTATATATAGCAATAAATCTACTTGCTTCTCCTTCAGCTTGCGCAACTACTTCTTTTTTATATGCTTCAGCTTGTTGAATTATTTGCGCAGCTTCTCCTCTTGCCCTAGGTATAACGTCATTTGCATAGGCCTGGGCTTCATTCTGTGATCTTTCTTTATCTGCTTTTGCCGCTTGTACATCTCTAAAAGAATCAATAACTTGCGTTGGTGGGTCTGATCTTTGAGTTTGTACTTGAGTAATCTCTATTCCAGCACCATAAAGATCTAAAATTTGCTGCATTATCTTCTGGGTTTCTTGTTCAATTTGAACTCTTGCAGCCGTTAAAATTAATTGAATTTTTCTTCTTGCAATAATTTCTCGCATCGTAGTCTCGGCTACGGCTTTAACTGTTTCATCTGGATCTTTAATGTTAAATAAATACTTGGATGCGTCTTTGATAACCCAAAACACTGAAAAATTTATATCAACAATATTTTCATCTCCAGTTAGCATTGCACTTTCCTCTCTTATCTCGCTTACTGCTCCTTGTCTTAAACCATCTCTTGTAGATCTAAATCCTACATCTGTTCGGTTTACTCTTGTAACCTTTGGTGTCTCAACAGTTTCTATTGGATATGGAAGTCTATAGTTTAATCCTGGCTGAGTTGTATTAACGTATTTTCCAAATCTAAGAACAACTCCTTGTTCATCCGGTCCAACCCTATAAAACCCGCTTAGTGCCCA
>VHCC01000145.1 GCA_016882185.1 Candidatus Pelagibacterales bacterium
CTTAGCACAATTGCTTTTTCAAATTCTGAAAATTTTTTAAGTCTATTAATCTCTAGAATTTTAATTGGAATAGGTGTTTCCGTATGTTTAATGGCCCCTCTTACAGGATATAGAAAATGGCTTCCATTTGATAAACAACAAAGGGCAAATGCTTGGATGCTAATGGCAGGAGCATTAGGTATGTTAGCATCCACTATCCCTATACAATTTTTATTACCAGAAATTGGATGGAGAAATATTTTTTTACTACTTTCTTTTTTAATTTTTATCACAATTATACTTATACTTTTAATAATTCCTTCTTGGGACAAAACTGATACGCAAATAAAGGACGATGGATTTTCAAGTTACAAAATTATTTGGAAGCATCCTTATTTTTTAAGTTTAGTTCCGCTTGGTTTTTTTAACTATGGTGGATTGCAGGCAATTCAAACTCTATGGGCTGGACCCTGGATGACAAATGTGAGTGGCTTTACAGCAACTCAAGCCGCCTTAAATTTATTTTGGATAAATTTATCTATGCTCGTAACATTCTTTATTTGGGGATTTATTAATCCTTACTTCTATAAAAAAGGTATTTCTACAGATAAAATTATTATTTATGGAGTTCCGTTTAGTTTTTTAAGCCTTGGATTTATTATTTATTCTGGTGAAAATGTAAGTGGTTTTCATTTTGCGCTTTTTTTAATTTCCAGTGTATTTGTTTCATTAGCGCAACCAGCTGTGGGTATGATTTTTTCAAATGCTATTGCCGGTAAAGCTCTATCAAGTTATAATTTAATTTTATTTCTTGGAACATTTTCAGTGCAGTGGGCTATTGGAATATTTATAGATTTATTTAAATCTTTTGGTTACACTACTTTGATAGCCTATCAACTAGCTTTATCCATATTTACCTTTTGTTGTATGCTATCTTATTTATATTTCTTTTTTCATCATAAAGATCATTTACGAGAAAAAAAAATTTAATTTTTTTTAAAATTATTTAGAATTTAATTGGAGGTGAATTTTAAAGTGCTAATTTTATAATTAGCACTTTAAAAATAAGTAATTACTTCTTAGCAGGAGTTACAACAGCTGAAGCTGCATTGATTGATTTTACACAATCAGCTTCTTTTTTAGCAGTCAATTGATCACCAGCTGCTTTTCTTAAATCACCAGCTTTTTTAGTAGCTGCTGCATCTAATTTTGCAGTTTTTACTGCTGCATCGTAACTTTTGATCAAGTCTGCGCAAGTTTTAGCTTGAGCATTTGCAAAAGATACGAACAAGAACATACTTACGATAGTTGCTAGTATTGTTTTCATTTATTTTGACTTTTTGTTGAGTTAATTAGCGGCGAAACTATTTAATTTAGGCATTTATGTAAATGTTTTTTTGACAAGGAAAAGACAACATTTTTAATAAAAATCTCAAAAAAACCCAATAAATTCTTATTTTTAATAGATCAAATAATTAGGATTCTAAATTATCTATTTTTTGACCTTATACTTGCTTGAGCGGCAGATAATCTAGCTATGGGTACTCTATAAGGAGAGCATGATACGTAATTTAATCCTGCTCTATGACAAAAATCTATAGAGTCTGGATCTCCACCGTGTTCACCACATATTCCAAGTTTTATATTCTTATTTGTTTCAAGTCCTTTTGAGCAAGCCAGTTTTATAAGCTCACCAACGCCATCTTGATCAATACTAATAAAAGGATCAATTTTAAATATTTTATTTTCTACATAATCGTCTAAAAATTTACCAGAGTCATCTCTTGATATTCCAAGAGTTGTCTGAGTTAAATCGTTTGTACCAA
>VHCC01000146.1 GCA_016882185.1 Candidatus Pelagibacterales bacterium
AAATATCGCATTATTCTTGAATAATTTTTTTCTGAATAACTATCAATTGTATCTATTATTTTAAAACCTGTTCTTTTTGAATATTTTGCTTCAAATTTTCGACTAATTGTAATTCCTTCAAAATCTCTTTTATCTTTAACAACGCCAAAAAAATATTTTCCCTTCACAAATTCAATTAAATCTTCATCTTCAGAAGTCTTTTTGGCTTTTGATTTTAGTAAATCAACTAGAGTTTTTAAATTTTGCATTATTTAATTAGTCCAATTTTTTTTTGTCTAAAAATAATAAATATACCACTACTAATAATTAATATTGATCCAAAAATCATATTAATAGAAGGCGTTTCATTAAAAATGAAATATCCAAGAATAATTCCAAAAATAATAATTGTGTAGCGAAATGGAGAGGTTGTTGAAATATTTGCAACTTTAATAGTTAGCACTGAAAAATAATATCCAGCGGTCACAAATATTGCTGAGAGAAAAATAAAAATAAAAATTTCGAGATTTATTGGTTTGAAGTTTAATAACATTCCAAAACTAAAAAAAATTGTAACAGACAAGGAGGTGATAAAAACAACTTGAAGACTATCGAATTTTTCTAAATATTTTCTAGTTATAGTATCTCTTTGTGCTATAAAAATTGCCGAGATCAGCGGATAAATAAAGGCAAATCCAAATTGCAAGTCATGCGGTTTAATTACAATCATAACTCCAATAAAACCTAAAATTACTGCAGACCACCTTCGCCAACCTACTTTTTCTCCTAATATAAAGGCACCTGATGCAGTTATTAGTATCGGAGCTAAATTTAACAAAGAATAGAGTTCTCCAAATGGTAAATACATAAGGCCTAAAAAAAAGAATATCGCCGCAATTGACTCTACAGTTCCTCTAGCATGCAAAGGTTTAGATTTAATTATATCCAAAGTTAGTTTTTTTTTAAAATAAAGATATAAGCCTAAAATAAAGGTAGAACAAACCCCTCGTATAAAGATTACCTGTCCAAGCAAAGTAATGTCTTTATAAATTAACAGGATGTATTTTATAAAAGCATCGTTAATTGAAAAAAAAAGCATACATAAAAGCATGTATGTTATGCCTAAAAACTCTTTATTTTTGTTGTGTAAAAACATTTATCTAAGTTTTAGGGCTATTATCTGGGTAAATAATAAATTCAATAGAATTAATTTTAATTTAATATAGTTTATTTTTATTATGGGAAAAAGTCGCGATACAAGAAAAGAAAAGAAAAAGCCTAAGAGCACAGGACCAAAAGAATCTAAATCTAGAAAACAATACTAGAAGCTCATTATTAGGCTTTTTTTTTAGTTTAATTCATTATAGGTAGTAGCTAAACCTATATGTGAGAAATTTCATGCCCCAAGAAGCTAATCAAACTTCTAAAGTTCGAACCGGGCATATTTTTACTGAAGAACAAATTAATTTACTAATTGAAAATGTTAAGCAGAATAATTTCGTTTATGTTCATCAATTATTAGATAAATATCATCCAGCGGACGTTGCTGATTTAATTAAAATATTACCAAATGAAGTTCAGATAAAATTATTTAGCCATAAATCGGCAGATCTAAATCCAGAGGTTGTACTAGGATTATCAGATGTATTACAAAAAGAAATATTAGAACAACTTTCTCCAGATACAATATCTTCAATTGTCAAAGAATTAGAATCGGATGATGCTTTTCAAATTATCGAAAATGTTCCTGAAGAATTTCAGAATCAGATATTAAATAATCTTCCACAAAAAGATCAAAATTT
>VHCC01000147.1 GCA_016882185.1 Candidatus Pelagibacterales bacterium
ATCAATTCCTGGTATTCTCTCTTTATCTTTTTCAAAACCTAATATTTTTGAATTAAATTCTTTTTTAAGTTCTAAGTTACCACCTACATGATCAGCATGATGGTGCGTATTTAGAATAAATTTTAGATTTAATTTATTTTTATTTAAAAAATCTTTAATAGGCGCACTTTCAGACGGATCAATTACACAGGCATTTTTAGTTTTTTTATTTTCCACAATATATGCATAATTATCTTTGAGGCATGAAATAATATGAATATCCATAATTAAATAAAAATTAATTTTTTTTACTAATTAAAAAAATACCAAATTCAGAATAGAGATTTTTAATCTCTAAATTAAAGCTTGAAATTTCGGAAGAACGATTTTGTGTAACTGCAATTGATTTAATTATATTAATCTCGTCAGAATTACATAAATCAAAAAAATCTTTAATAGTGCACATATGTAAATTAGGGGTGTCATGCCATGTATTAGGTAAAGTTTTTGTAACTGGCATTCTTCCTTTAAGCAGTAAACTAAGTCTAACTTTCCAGTATCCAAAATTTGGAATAGAGACAATTGCATTTTTGCCTATTCTCAAAAGTTCATGTAAAACTTTTCTAGGTTTATAAAAAGCTTGTAAAGTTTGAGTTAAAATTACGTAATCAAAAGATTGATCTGGATAGTTAATTAAATCTTTTTCAGCATCTCCCTCTACAACAGAAAGACCTTTACTTAAGCTCTCTTTGACCTTTTCGTGATCAATCTCAATACCTCGAGCATCAATTTTTTTTTCTTTTTTTAAATGTAAAAGAATACTTCCATCTCCACAACCAACATCAAGAACTTTTGTGAATGGTTTTATAAAATCTATTACTATTTTTGACTCTAATTTCATCTAAATTAAAAAAACACTTTTAAGTGATTTTTTACCTCTTTAGCAGTTTATGTGCGCTCGCAATTCGGTAAATCAGCGCAAATGGTTTTTATCGTAGGCATAATTTATTGTCAATTTATTCGGTTTTGTTAATGATCTTTTTGCTAGTTTTAAAAATTTAATAAGATTTATTTTTATAAATAGTATCAACCATAATAGCATTGTGTTAATTAAAAAATATGAGTTTAAGATTTAAAAATTTTAGCAATTTAAAATATGTAGGTGGATTGTCTCAAATTAAAAATATTAAAAATCCAATAAAACTGTCCGCTAATGAATCTGCTTTAGGACCCTCAAAAAAAGCTATCTCTGCATTTGTTAAAAATAGTAAAAAGTTATCTAGGTACCCAGATGGCAACTCAAATATTTTGACTCAATCAATATCAAAAAATTTAAAACTAAATCCTAAAAACATTATTATTGGTAATGGTTCTGATGAAATTATAAGTTTAGCTTGTCAATTATTTTTAAAACCAAATGATGAAGTGATAGTCACAGAATACAGTTTTTTAATGTACAGGATTTATGCGAAAATACACGGTGGCAAAGTGATTTCAGCACCAGAGGATAACTTTAAAGCAAATATAGACTCTATCTTAGCAAAGGTTACCGCTCGAACCAAAATTGTTTTTTTAGCTAATCCAAACAATCCAACAGGAACATATTTGGATAAAAACGAGATGTTGTTATTAAGAAAGAGGTTGCGTAGTAATATTTTATTAGTTGTTGATGATGCTTATTTTGAGTTTGTTATCAATAACGATTATGTTTCTGGTTTAGATTTGTTTAAAAATTTTAGTAATGTTCTTATTACTCGATCTTTCTCTAAAATACATG
>VHCC01000148.1 GCA_016882185.1 Candidatus Pelagibacterales bacterium
AATAAATGACTTCAGAAATAGTTTTTCAAGCAATTTTAAGCGGTTTATTGATGGGATGTATCTATGCTCTTATAGCTGCAGGATTAACATTAATTTTTGGCTTAATGGAAATTGTAAATTTTGCTCATGGAGATCATTTAATGGTTTCAATGTTTTCAGCTTTTTGGTTTTGGAGTTTATTTGGTTTAGATCCCATCTTGTCTTTCCCAATAACTATAGTTTTACTTGCAACGATTGGAGTGCTTACGCATTATTTAATTATAAAAAGAATTTTACATTCTTCAATGCTGGTACAAATTTGCGCAACATTTGGTCTTGCAGTTTTTATTAGGGCATTAGCACAATTTTTTTTCACTCCAGATTTTAGAACTATCAAAGATCCAGTAATTCAAGGAAAATTTGAACTATTCGGATTATTTATTGGAAAGCCTCAACTTTTTGCAAGTTCAATTTGTATTTTTGCTTTTATACTGCTTTATTTTTTTATTAATAAGACAGAAACAGGAACTGCATTACAAGCAACTTCACAGGATAGACAAGCAGCTGAAATTTTAGGAATACCATCCGATAGAATGTTTGCTTTAGGCTGGGGTATTGGACTTTCCTGTGTTGCAATTGCTGGAACCATGCTTGCAAATTTTTACTATGTATTTCCGGATGTAGGAGTTCATTTTGCGCTTTTTGCCTTCGTTGCTGTTGCACTTGGAGGATTTGGAAGTATTACGGGATCTTTAATTGCAGGAATTATCATTGGACTTGTGGAGTCGGTTGGTGGACTCTTGATCAATCCTTCTTTTAAACTTCTATATGTATTCAGTATTTATTTAATCGTTGTAATTTTAAAACCCCAAGGTCTTTTTGGAAGATATTAAATGGCCATATATTCAAATATATTAGAAGAAGCAAAAAAAGAGCCAGTAATTTATTTTAATAAAGCATCTCTCTTAATTATTTTTCTAATTCTTGCAGGGCTTTTTTTATTTCCTTTAACTTCTCCATCTAAATTTGCACTTCATACTTTAATAATGATTTTTATGTATTCTGTAATGGCGCAGTCATGGAATGTTCTTGCAGGATTTTCAGGACAAATAAGTTTAGGTCACGCACTTTTTTTTGGGATTGGTGCTTATTCTACAGGATATTTTTATACTAAATTTTTACTCACACCCTGGATTGGAATTGTAATTGGAATTATTTTGTCTGGAGTGATTGCATTATTAATTGGTATTCCAATTTTAAGATTAAGAGGCCACTACTTTGCAATTGCAACACTTTTAGTTGGTATTACTTTTCAAGTAGTGTTTCAGCGTTGGAGTGAAGTTGGTGCGTCTTCAGGTTTATATATTCCAATTAATAGAGATAATCCTTTTTTCTCTATTCAATTTCACAAAACTAAAGTTGCCTATTATTATATTGCTTTAGTTTTTTTCCTTATTTCGTTTTTGATTGTTTGGTTAATTAATAGATCAAAACTTGGTTATAAATTAAAAGCAGTTCGAGATCAGCAAGAGGCAGCCGCAAGTTTAGGCATTCATGTGTCAAAATACAAAATTATTGCCTTTATAATTTCTGGAATGCTGATGGCGCCCATGGGAAGTATTTATGCGCAGTATGTTTTAATTGTAAACCCCAATGATGTCTTTAGCGTTGATATTTCAATTTTAGTTCTTCTTATTGCAGTACTTGGTGGCGTTGGAACAATTTGGGGACCAC
>VHCC01000149.1 GCA_016882185.1 Candidatus Pelagibacterales bacterium
TGTTTTTATGCTTGTTGGTATAATAATTTTTTTACTTGCATTTGAAGGTGCTAGAAAAAGAGGGGCATTACTTAATATTGGGGAATAAATTCATTCCTTAATGAATAATTTTTGTATTTCAATAACATCTATACCATCTAGACTTTCAAAAATTCATTTAACGTTAGAATCTTTTGAGAAACAAAGTCTTTTACCAAAGAAAGTTTTTTTAAATATTCCAAATAAATATCTACGGTTTCCAAATGAAAAAATCCAAATACCAGACCTTTCAAATAAATTTAAAAGAATTGATATTCAAATAAATCGCTGCGAAGACTTTGGACCCGGTACCAAGTTGATGGGTGGAATAAATAATTTAGATGATTTTGATTACGTAATTTTATTAGATGACGATAGTATTTACCATTCAAAGGTATGTGAATATTTAAATGCCCATTATAATGAGAATAATGGTACCGCTTATAGTTTTTTTACAGTTAAGATTTATGATTTAGTAATGGGCCAGGGAACTGATGGGTTTTTAATTCCAACAAAATATTTAAAAAAAATAAAAGAATTTTTTGATATTTACGTGAGAGGAAACAAGTACACGATGCTAAATGACGACTTTTGGATTTCATTTTACCTTGCAAAATACCTTGAAAAACCTGTGAAAGTTACGTCTTTAGAGCACAAAACTGTCGAGTATATGGGATCTAAATACATTTATGAAAATCATTCTCAAATAAATCCTCTTCACAAATTGTATAAGCCAATTTTATCAAGAAGGATGTTTGATAAATTAAATTATTGGAGAATTTTAACTGCCCTAAAAATGAAGAAGTTATTTAAAAAATAATTATTTCTTCATTACGTAAAGACTACCCGGACCATTGCCTAGTAAGTAAATTTTACCATCAGATCCAATTTTTAGATCTCTAATATTTCCTATTTTTTCCTTAAATAAAATTGTTTCTTTTCCAACTTCATTATCATTCAAAAATTCTAATTTTCTTAAAGACTCATTATTTAGTGATGTAACTAATATTTGATTATTCCATTCTTTAAATTCTTCTCCTTTATAGATTTGGGTTGCAGAAACTGCTATCGATGGTGTCCAACTATAAAGAGGCTTTGTAAATCTGCTGTCCCATTTATCTGTCTCACCACACTTCGTCATTGTATAATTCATTCCTCCCCAGCACCAAATCTGCCAGCCATAGTTCTCGCCAGATTTTATTTCACCGAAAAAATCTCCTCCACGTGGTCCATGATTTGAAATATAAATTTTACCATTAGTTGGATGAATGGTCATGCCCTGCGAATTTCTTACACCTAATTGAAAAATTTCTGGAAGCCAAGTATCTTTTCCCTTAAACTTTGGATTATCTTTTGCGGAAGTGCCATCAAGATTAATTCTTATAATTTTTCCAATATGATTTTTAGGATCCTGTGCAATGTTTCCACCTCCGCGTTCGCCAGGTCCTGCATATAAATACCCATCCTTAATTATAATTCTGCAACCAAAGTGAAAACCACTGTCAATTGCAGGATTTGCTTGAAAAATATTTTTAAAATTTAAATTCTCTCTTGAAAAATTTGCTTTTGCAATACTTGTGCTAGTTTTTCCATCTCCTCTATTTTCT
>VHCC01000150.1 GCA_016882185.1 Candidatus Pelagibacterales bacterium
TATAGTAAAAATCTTTTTTCCAATCTTTATTATTTAAATAATCAAAAAAAATACCACCATCACCTCGACTTTCCTTTCTATGTGGTAAATAAAAATACGTATCACAATTTTTTTTATGAATAGAATAATAGCTTGAGTGATGTTTAGAACACATTTTTTTTAGTCCATCATGAAAAAATTTTTTTTGTTTTTTATCATCTAACGATGGTGTCATATCCATTCCTCCACCAAACCACGATTTAGTTGTCACTATTAACCGAGTATTAAAATGCATAGCTGGAATTTTAGGATTTTTAAGGTGAGCTACGATTGATATTCCGGTTGCCCAAAAGTTTGGACTTTTTTTTGCTCCAGGTATTTTTTTTTTAAATTCTTCTGAAAACTTACCGTAAACAGTTGAAACATTTACTCCAACTTTATCAAAAACCTCTCCATCTTTTAAAATAGACATCACACCACCACCTTTTGCAACACCACTAGCTTTCCAAACTTTTTTTGAAAACTTTTTTACTTTTTTACTTTTGAGCATTTCTATTTTTTCATACTCTTTACAAATTTGATCACGCAAATCTGCAAACCATCGTTCTGTAATTTTTTTTTTATAGTCTAATTCATTCATCGATTAGTCTAGATTTGCAAAATTATACTGTCTTAAAGCTTCACCTAATACTAAGGAAATTGATGTTACAATATTTAATGACCTTAAGTTTTTATACATAGGAATCCTCAGTCTTTCTTTTACAATTTTATGAACACTTTCAGGTACGCCAGCACTTTCTCTGCCAAAAAGAAGTGTATCTCCTTTTTTAAATTTAAAATCGAAATATTTTTTTTTTGATTTAGTAGTCATTAAAATAATCCTATTATTTTTTTTTTTTCTAAAAAAATCTTCTTTTGAGTTATATTTTAAGATGTTGCACTGTTTTAAATAATCCATGTATATATTTTTTAATTTTTTTTCATCAAATCTAAAACCACAAGGTTCAATTATTTCAAGAGTTGTATTTAAACATGCACACAGCCTAATTGCTGCTGCAGTGTTTTGAGGAATATCTGGCTCATATAAAGCTATACTAAACATACAAAAAACATACTATTTATGCGTCATTAATTCTGTGGAAATATAAAAATTAATAAATACTTAGATACTAATTTTATGTCAAAACAGGTTAATAAATATAAAAACCGTAGAGATTTTTTAACAGTAGCAACGTCGGCTGTAGGCGTTGTTGGTGTTGGTGCTGTAGTTTGGCCAATAGTAAGCCAAATGAATCCAGACAGTTCTGTTAAAGCACTGGCTTCCATAGAAGTTGATGTTTCAAAAATGAAAGAAGGACAAGAGATGACTGTTCTATGGAGGGGTAAGCCAGTTTTTATAAAAAAAAGAACTAAGGAAGAAATCGCAACCGCCTCAAAAGTTGATCTTAAAGAATTAAAAGATCCTCAAACGGATGATAAGAGAGTTAAAAAACCTGAATGGCTAGTTCTTGTGGGCGTGTGTACACACTTAGGCTGTGTTCCAATAAGTGGAAAAGGGGAATTTGGTGGTTGGTTTTGTCCTTGCCACGGTTCACATTACGATACCTCAGGACGAATTAGAAAAGGACCAGCACCCACAAATT
>VHCC01000151.1 GCA_016882185.1 Candidatus Pelagibacterales bacterium
CCTTCTCCAGGTTTTGCCCCTTGAGATATTTTGATTTCTATTTCATCACAATTATTTAAATATTCTGCAGTTACGCCAAATCTAGCCGATGCAATTTGTTTCACTCTTGAATTAGCATTATCACCATTATCTTTAGGTATTGCTCTTTTTGCATCCTCTCCTCCTTCTCCACTACAAGATGCACCACCAATTCTATTCATAGCAATTGCTAATGTTTCGTGTGCCTCTTTAGAAAGGGCTCCTAAAGACATACTGCCGCTTCCAAATCTTTTTCTAATATTTGTAATAGACTCTACCTCTTCAATTAAAATTGGTTTTTTAATTAAATTAAAATCTAAAAGATCTCTAAGATTTAAAGGGTGCTGCTCATTAATAATTTTTGAATATTTTTTATATAAATCATAGGAATCTGTTGCAACAGCGGTTTGTAACATATGCATAGTCATAGCCTGATTAGAGTGTTGTTCCCCACCTTTTCTAAATTTATAAAATCCACCGATTGGTAAACTAATAACATTACCTCTAAATGCCTTTTGATGTTGAGTTCTGATCATTTGTTCAATTCCAGAAACACCAATACCGGAAATTTTTGAATACATTCCAGGAAAATATTCAGCAACAAGAGCCCTGCTTAATCCAAGACCACTAAAATTTAAACCACCCCTATAAGAGCTAATAACGGAAATGCCTAATTTAGACATTACTTTTAACAATCCATCATTAACACCTTTAATATAATTGTTAACGCATTCGGTAAAAGTTAATTTTCCAAAAATTTTTTTTTGATATCTCTGATAAATACAATCAAACGCTAAATAGGGATTAACTGTAGTCGCGCCAACACCGATAAGGACTGCAAAATAATGAACATCTAAGCATTCCGCTGATTTAACATTTAATGAAACAAATTTTCTAAGACCATGGTTGACCAAATGACTTTGTACAGCGCCTGTTGCAAGTATTATTGGTATCCCAATTCTTGTTTCAGAAATTTTTTCATCTGTAAGAATAATATGTTTAATGCCCTCTCTAACTGCAATTTCAGACTCTCTCTGAATTCGTTTTAATTCTTCTTTTAAGGAAATTTCTGAGTCTTCAGAATTAAATGTACAATCTATTTCTCTATATTCTTCATTTAAAACCTCAAATAACTTTTTAAATTGAGCATTGGATAAAACCGGACTTTCTAAAAGGTAACTTTTTTTATTAAACAAATCTTCACCTAAAATGTTTTGTAAGTTTCCAATTCTTGTATTAAGAGACATCACTCTATTTTCTCTTAGAGAGTCTATTGGTGGATTTGTGACTTGACTAAAATTTTGTCTAAAAAAGTGAGATAAAGGCCTGTAAATATCAGATAAAACAGCTGTTGGAGTGTCATCCCCCATTGAACCAACAGCTTCTTTTTGATCCTCCACCATTGGATGTAAAATCATTTCTAAATCTTCAATGGAGATCCCAGCAGCATATTGTTTTTGTCTTAACTTATCTCCTTCAAAAGAGTTAAATTCTTGTAAATTATTAAACTTTTTACTGATCTCTATTAAATTTTGACTAAATTTTTTATATATAGGATTTCTAGATAAAAAATCTTTAATTTTTTTATCATTATAATAAGT
>VHCC01000152.1 GCA_016882185.1 Candidatus Pelagibacterales bacterium
TCAGTTCATAAAGTAGGACGTAACTCCAAAAAAATAATTGAGGAGGTAAGAAATAAATTAAAAGAAAAAATTAATGCTAGCAACTATAATGTTATTTATACTTCGGGGGCTACTGAGTCTAATAATTTAGCAATTAAAGGTTTTACAAAAAAAAATAATATAAAAAAAATATTTTCATTTAAGACTGAACATTTGTCGGTATTAGATGTAATTAATGAAATTCAAACTGAAAAATTTTTTTTTGAAACAGATAAAACAGGAGCAATAGATTTAAATAAAGTTGAAGAATTTTTGAAAAAAGAAAAAAAACCCTTTTTATTTTCAGTTATGTTAGCAAATAATGAAACAGGAATAATTAATCCAGTTAAGGAAATAGCATTTTTAGTAAAAAAAAATGGAGGTTTTATACATTCTGATGGCGTACAGGCTCTTGGAAAAATTCCAATTAATATAAATGACTTAAATTTAGATTTATTCTCGTTATCATCACATAAAATTGGAGGTCTCTCTGGCTCAGGAGCACTTCTTATTAGAAAAGGGATTAATATTTCGCCTGAATTGATGGGAGGTGGACAAGAGAGAAGTTTGAGAGCAGGTACTGAAAATGTTTTAGGTATTTTTGCTTTTGGTGAAGCTTTAGACAATCTTGAGGAATTAATAGAATTTTCAAAAAATCAATTAAAGGAATATAGAAATTATTTTGAAAGTCAGATTAAAAAAGTTTCAAATGAAATTATAATATTTGGTGAGGATTGTGAAAGATTACCTAATACAAGTTTTTTTTCACATCCATTTTTATCAAGTGATACACAAATTGCTTTATTGGATCAAAATGGTTTCTGTGTAAGTTCCGGCTCTGCATGCTCTTCTGGCAAAATAGATCATTCTCATGTCCTACAAGCTCTTAATGTAGAAAAAAAATATTTAGACTCCGCGATAAGAGTAAGTTTGGGATGGGAAAATACAAAGGGTGAAGTACAAAGTTTAGTTAATTTTTGGTCAAATAATTCTTATTTAAATGGAAAAACATCATATGCCAGATAGTATAATTCAAGAAAAAATAAGCAAAGATTATGCTTATGGATTTGTTACAGATATTGAATCGATAAAAGCTCCAAAAGGGCTCAACAAGGAAGTTATAGCGTTTATATCTCAACAAAAAAAAGAACCCTCATGGATGCTTGAATGGAGAATGAAAGCATTTGAAAAGCTCAAGACTATGAAAGAGCCAGATTGGCAGAAGCCGAAGTATCCAAATATTGATTATCAAGATATTTATTATTTCTCAAAACCTAAAAGTTTTAAAGAGGGAATTAAAAGTCTGGATGAAATTGACCCTGAAATAAAAAAAACTTATGACAAACTTGGAATTCCCCTAGGGGAACAAAAAAAACTCTCAGGTATTGCTGTTGATGCTGTTTTTGACTCTGTTTCGATAGGTACAACTTTCAAGCAAAAGCTTGAAGATATAGGTGTAATATTCTGTTCAATTTCTGAGGCCATACAAAAGTATCCTGATCTAGTTAAAAAGTATTTAGGAACTGTAATTCCTATAACAGACCATTATTTTGCAA
>VHCC01000153.1 GCA_016882185.1 Candidatus Pelagibacterales bacterium
GTTCCGTTAGTTTGGAAAATTAATGGATCCTTACCATTTCCTGCTCCTAAAAGGACTAGGCTTTTTTTATCATCAAGTGTTTTTGCCATATCATATAAAAATTCATATGTTAATCCATCTACATGCTTAAGCTGTATACTTTTAGTAATTACAAATTTTTTTAAAACATCTTCTCTTTTAAAAAATTTTCCTGTCCATTTTATTGGTGGACTGTCATTTTTAATATTAGCGATTAATTCTTTTGGATCTTCTTTTTTTATTTCTTCCCCTTTAGTATTATAAAAAACATCTTTTATTTTTGGAGATGAATATAATATTTCAGATTTTGCGTTTAAAAAAATCCGGTCAAGATCGCCTATAAATTTACCCGCATATTCAATATCAACGTCAATATCCTCTTTTAATATTTTATCTGCAATTTTATCTTTGTATTTATTTTTAAGGCTTTCGTCAGAAGTTTCGTTTGAATTAATTAAAATTTTTCTACTTTTAATTGGTTTATTTTTAAAATTATAAAGAGGGTCAGCTTCTTTTATTAAAGAAACAAACTTAACATTTGCATCTCTATTTTTCTCGTTAGCAATATATATTTCTTTCAAAGCAAAGGTCATATTACATCATTTCAAAGTCTAAATCGTTATCTTCAAATTCCTCTATTTCCTCGGGTAAATTATCGATGCTTTCTCCCATCCAATGACACGTAGTGTTTCGACCTATCAGCGCAAAATAATCTTGTTCAGCTTTTAAGATTATTCCATCTTCAAGTTTAAAGTCTGAAAAATAGTTAAAATCAAATCGATATATTTCCCCTTGATCTAACTTAGTTTTAAGTTTGCTATCAAATTCTTTAGGTTCAAGATAGTAAACTGAATTTATTTGAATATTCAATGCATCTTCAACACTAATGGAACTCAAGGGCACTTCCCTGCCTAGTGTTGAGTCATGCTTTTTTAACTCTTTGCCTTTTTCATCGACAGCCTCAATATCTTTTTTATCTAAAAAATTCCCTTTAAAATCAACATTACAACTTGAGGTATCAGAATTAAAAAAAACTATACCAGTCTCCTCCTCAATGTTAGCTCTCGGACATTCTATTCCTTTCTCATCGAGATAAATTCTCTTTTTAAAGCCATATAATTTCTTTCTATCAACCTTAGAAATGGCAAATGATGATGCTTTTTTATCTAATGATAATAAAATTTCACGAGCCATTAAATTTTTCCCATCCTTTTTTAATATTTTCATCCATCAGACTTTTTAAGAAATCTAAACCGATTTTTTCATCTTCAAAAGGATAAATCTTTTTTTTTATAGGATCTTCTCTACCATCGGAATAATCTAAATAATAACAAAGATATGAAGGATAATCTCCAATCTTTTCTTTATTTGATTTCCAGAAAATAAATTTCTTAATCGCTTTTCCATTTTTACTGTCTTTAAAATAAATTTCTTTTTTAATGACTTTACTTTTTGGTAAATCTTTAAAATTTATTTCTTTAAATTCTTCCTTTGGAATACCACTTAGTTTTATTATTTGTTTTAAACCACAATCT
>VHCC01000154.1 GCA_016882185.1 Candidatus Pelagibacterales bacterium
CTTTCATAGGAAAAATTAGCGATGATGATCTTGGAAAGAGTTATGAAAAAGATTTGATAAACCAAAAAGTAGAATTTTGTTATAAAAAAAAAGAAGAAGTAATACCAACTGGAACATGTATTGTTTTAATAACCCCAGACAATGAACGCACTATGTGTACATTTCTTGGTTCGTCTGCAACTATTTCTGAAAACGATATTGATGAAAAAAAAATAAAAAATTCCGATATAAGTATTCTTGAAGGTTACTTATGGGATAGCAACAATTCTAAGCTTGCATTTAAGAAAATACTTAGAAATTCAAAAAAAAAAGTAATGTCACTATCAGATAAATTTTGTGTAGAAAGACATAGGGATGATTTTTTTGATTTAGTTAAAAATCACCTTGATATCATATTTGCAAACGAGCAGGAAATTCTAACTTTATTTAAAACTAAAGATTTAAAAAAAGTTATTCATTTTTGCAAAACTTTAAAAAAAATAGTTGTAATTACAAGATCAAATAAAGGAAGCATGGTAATTTTTGATAATAATGTTGATGAATGTAATGCAACTCAAAATTTAAACATTGTAGATTTAACTGGGGCTGGAGACTTGTTTCTAGCTGGCTTTCTTAGCAATTATCTTAAGAATAAAAATTTAAAGGATTGTCTTAATATAGGAACAGAGATGGCCTCTAGAATTATTCAAAAAATTGGAGCAAGACTATAATAAGTAATATTTATCATTTTTAAAATTGATAAAACTATCATCATCAAATTTATCTTTAATTTTTTTTCTAAGTCGATGTAAGCATGTTTCAAAAGCATGGGTATCAAGTTCTAGTTTTTGTTTCCAAATATTTCCCAAAATTTCTTCTTTGGAAAACCCCTTAGAAACATTCAAAAAAAGAATTAATTTTACTTCTATTTCTGTTAGCTTTAATTTTTTATTATCTTTTTTAATAAAACGATCGTTAGAATTTAATAGGTATTTTTTAACAGATATTTGAGAAAATTTTAGATAGTTAAATTTAGAAATAAGTATCTTTGATATTTCAATAAAGTTTTGTAGATCAATTGGAGTATTTAAAAAAACAGAAAAATTATTTAAATTTAATTTATCTGACTTTTTGTCTTTAGAATTTGAAATAAAAATTATAGGAAAATTAAGTTTATAAAAAGAATTCAAAAAAATGGATGAAAAACTTTCAACAAAAACAACAAGAATTGAATTTTTGTCGTACTCAATACTGTGGCCGAAATAAACTTTTTTAAAAATATTCAAATCATATATTAATCTATAAAAGTTTTTAGAGCCAAAAATGTACAAACTACTATTTTGCATTCTTCGATGATAAAGATTTCTAGATTAGGTTTTTTAACCTTAAATAAAAAAAAATACAAATGTTCATTTGGAAAAAATGGTTTCACAAGAAATAAAAGGGAAGGTGACTTTAAAACACCAGTTGGAATATTTAAAATTTTAGATTGCTATTATAGACATGATAGAACTTCAAAACCTGTTACTAATTTAAATTGCATAAAAATAAAAAAAAATATGGGGTGGTGTGA
>VHCC01000155.1 GCA_016882185.1 Candidatus Pelagibacterales bacterium
CACCCATGGAAATCCATTTATCTGTCATAATACAATCTGCATTATCTGCCGCATCTTTTGCATCATGTAATATTTCAAAATCTGCCTTTTTCTTTTTAGCCCAAGCTATAACTTTTTTAGAAGGCATATAACCTTTTGGACATGCAATTTTTAATTCAAAATCAAATTGTGCAGCAGCTTCTATTAAAGAGTTAGTAACGTTATTACCGTCACCAACCCAAGCAATTTTTTTGCCTGCAATAGATCCTTTGACCTCCTCAAAAGTCATTACGTCACTTAAAATCTGACAAGGATGACTATCATTGGTTAACCCGTTAATAATTGGAACAGTTAAAAGTTTAGAAAATTTTAATAAAGTACTATGTTCAAAAGTTCTAAGCATAATAATATCAGAAAAAACAGAGAATATTCTTGCAGTGTCCTCGATGGTCTCGCCACCAATGCCCACATGCAAATTTTCTGAATTAATAACAATTGTTTGACCACCTAATTGTCTCATTGCTAAATCGAAAGAAAGTCTTGTTCTCGTTGATGGTTTTTCAAAAACCATAAGTAACATTTTTCCCTCTAAAGGATTATCCTTATCAACTAGAACTTTACCTTTGTTGTTTCTATTCTTTTTTCTTGTCTTAGAATTTTCAACAATCTGTCTTAATTCTTTTTTTTCAATCAAACTTAAATCTAAAAAATGTTTCATAATTAAAATTCAGAGCAAGTTTTTGAGATTATTCTTATCGCTTCATCAATATCCTTTTTTTCAACAATAAGTGGGGGTAATAATCTTATAACATTATCGCCAGCTTTAACTGCTAGCATCTTATTTTGAAATAAATGATCTAAAAACTTATTATTATCTATTTTCAGCTTAATTCCTCTTAAAAGACCAATCCCTCTGACCTGTTCAATGACATTACTATATTTTTTTTGCAGCTCTTTTAATTCCTTTTCAAAATAATTACCAACTTCTTGAACATTTTCTAAAAATCCTTTTTTTAAAATTATATCTAACACGGCATTACCAATACTCATTGCTAAGGGGTTTCCTCCAAAAGTACTTCCGTGTGTTCCAGGTTTCATACCAACTGCAACTTTTTTATTTACTAAACATGCACCTATAGGAAAACCTCCGCCAATTCCTTTTGCAATAGGAACAATATCCGGATCAACATTTGCCCACTCAAATGCAAATAGTTTTCCAGTTCTTCCAATTCCACACTGTACCTCATCTAAAATAAGTAAAATTCCATTATCATCACAAAGTTTTCTCAAAGGCTTTAGACAATAGTCTGGAACAACTCTAACTCCACCCTCACCTTGAACTGTTTCAATCATGATTGCAGCGGTATTTTTTGTAATGGCTTTTTTTAAAGCCTCATGATCACCAAATGGAACTTGATCAAAACCATCCACTCTAGGCCCAAATCCTAGAGTATGCTCCTTGTTATTAGCTGCAAATAATGCAGCTAAAGTTCTTCCATGAAAAGCTCCTTCAAAAGTAATAATTCTGTTTCTTTCAGGTTGGCCAATTTCA